>JAEZQN010000362.1 GCA_023441145.1 Bacillota bacterium | reverse complement strand
GACTTGGTACAGATTTCTTTAAGAAAAGCTCCACTAACTGTACTAATGCCGCAATTACAAGGATAAACACGATAGTCTGTAAATATTGTAATTGAAGTGGTACTAAAATAAACTCATAGATTAAACTAGCCATGGCAGATGCAATGGTAATAACAAAGATTACGGCACCACCCATACCAGCTGCTGTTTTAGTATTTTTAGATACTCCTAAGAAAGGACATAAACCTAAGAATTGACTTAGTACTACATTGTTAACTAATGCTGCGGTTATTATGATTAAAATTATCTCTTTCATCTAAATCAATTCTCCTTTCCGGTTTCTGTTGCTTTTTTAGCTGCCGCCGCTGCTTTTGCCTTGGCAAGCTTTTCTGCTTTAGCTGCTGCCTTTTCTGCTTCAATTAACCCTTTGTTACTAGCACATACAGAGCCAGAACAGCCAGAGCAATTACCACCACAAGCAATTTCTCCATTGCCACGGTTCACATTGGTTGCACTTGGCGCCTTAAATTTATTCTGAAGACCTGTTAATAAGGCAAGCACAAAGAAAGCACCAGGAGCTGCAGTAAAGATACTAATCTTATAATCTTGCATGAAACCGATGGCGTAGCCAAATACTGTACCGTCGCCTAAAAGCTCACGTACTAAACCAATGGCTGTTAAAGCAACGGTAAAACCGATACCCATACCAGCACCGTCAAAGGCAGATAAACCTACACTATTTTTAGATGCATAAGATTCTGCACGACCTAAGATAATACAGTTAACAACGATTAGCGGAATGTATACACCTAAAAGTTCCTGTATTGGATTAAGGTATGCTTGTATTATAAGTTGTACTGCAGTTACAAAAGAGGCAACTATTACGATATAAGCAGGAATTCTAACCTTATCTGGAATCACCTTACGTAGCGCAGCAATCATCATGTTAGAAAGAATCAATACTATAGCAGTCGCTATACCCATATATAAGCCACCAGAAGCAGTCTTGGTTACTGCTAAGGTAGGACACATACCTAACATAAGAACTAAGGTAGGATTCTCTTTAATGATACCATTATATAAACGTTCAATATATTTTTTCACTATTGCACCTCCTAGTTTCCAATAATGTTATTCGCATAGTATAAGCATGCATTTACAGAATTCACTATTGCCTTAGAGGTTTTAGATGCACTACTGACACCATTAATCTGATCAGTTCCATTAGCACTTCCGTCTTTTACAAAGCTAATCTCAGGAGCATTTAATCCTTTAAACTGATTCTTGAATTCTGGCTTAGATGCGTTGGCACCATATCCGTCTGTCTCAGAGTTACTTAACACTTCAAGTCCAGTAATGGTCCCTTCAAGATCAATACCTAGGGAGATTGGAACGTCTCCACCATAACCTTCACTAGAAGAAGCAGTAAATACATAACCAATTAGGTTATCACTACTATCGTAAGCACCATAGATTTGAGTAATGGTTACATTGCTGATGCCCGCTTGTTCTTCTATTATGTCTTTAGAGGTCTCACCTACTGTAGCAAATTCACCTTTATCATCCTTAAAGTTAGCTGCATTCTCATAAACTGCAGAATATGCTTTTCTGATTTCTGCTGCTTTCTTCTCAGCTATTATTGGAGCAGTTATCATATTTACAAATGCCAACAATAACCCTGCCACTAAAGTAATCACTGTTAATGCAATGGCATCTTTTATAATTGTATTTTTCCCTTTAGTTGCTGACATTTTTAGCTTCCCCCTTTCTACCAAATGCTGTAGGAAGTGATACCTTTTCAATCAAAGGTACTAATAAGTTACAGAAAATAATCGCAAAGGATACACCTTCTGCATTACCAGACCAGATTCTTAAGATACCAGTAACAATACCAAGTATCACACCATAATAAAGCTTACCTCGACGAGTCATTGGACTAGTAGTATAATCAGTCGCCATAAAGAAGGCACCGATAATTAAGCCACCACCACATACTTCTGCTGCAAGGTAAGTAAAATCAAAGCCACGTCCTGCAAATAGACCCATAAACAGGGTAAATGTAGCAATATATAACACTGGAATTCTCCAGCAAATTACCTTACGAATCAATAGATATGCTGCACCAATTAACAGCATAAGAACAGATACTTCACCAATACATCCAAATTTGTTACCTATAAACATATCCCATAGAGTAACCTTGTTGGTACTTAATACATCCGCAGCCGCTACTGCTGAACCGCCATCCTTTAATAGCTGTAATGGGGTGGCACCTGTAATAGCATCTGTGGAGGTTCCCCAATTTGCCATCGGCTTAGCAAAGGAGATTAAAAGAAAACAACGTGCTGCTAGCGCTGGATTCATGAAGTTCTGGCCAATACCACCGTAGAGCATCTTAACAATTAACACTGCAAAAACACTACCAAGAACAGCCATCCAAATAGGAAGTCTTGGTGATAAATTAAGAGCCAATAATAGACCTGTTACAAACGCGCTTAAGTCGTGAATGGTCACTGGTTTTTTCATTAACTTTTCATACAAATATTCTGTTAAAACACTTGTAAGGACGCAGGCAAGAATAATAAAAAATGCATGCCATCCAAATTTATAAACACCCCACGCACTGGCTGGGAACAACGCAATAAGAACATCTGCCATCAGAGTCGTGGTGGAAACCTGACTCCTAATATGAGGAGATGATGATACGTTTAATAATTTACTCACAATTTGCACCTCTCTCTGTATTTATTTCGCCTTTTTTCTGCTTGCAATAACAGCTTTTCTAGCCTTTTTAAAGTATTGAGTCAAAGGAATCTTGGCTGGGCAAGCATACGTACAGCAACCGCATTCGTAACATTCCATACCTTGAAGACTTATAAACTTGTCTAAATCCTCTTGCTTAACCGCTTTGGCCATCATAGCTGGAACTAACTGACATGGACAAGCAGTTACACAACGTCCACATTTGATACAATTGCTTTGTTCTACTTCTGCAACTGGATCCATCTTCATTGCTAACAATGCAGAGGAAGCCTTTGTTACAGGAACATCAATATCATATAAAGCCATACCCATCATTGGACCACCAGCAATTACCTTCTCAGGTTCATCTGTGAATCCACCTGCTACTTCTACAAGTTCCTTGTAGCTTGTACCAGTTTTCACAACAAAATTACCAGGCTCTGCGATAGCATCTCCAGTTACCGTAATGACACGACGAATACTAGGAATGCTTTCACAAACAGCTTGATAAATAGCATAAATAGTATCTATATTATTTACTACACAACCAACATCCGCTGGTAGTAAACTAGAATTCAACTTTCGACCACATGTAGCATATACTAATTTTCTCTCTGCACCCTGTGGATACTTTGTTTTTAATACTTTTATAGAAATGTTACTCTCATTTGCAGCAGCTTGTTGCATTGCCTTAATAGCTTCAGGTTTATTTGCCTCGATAGCAATAATTCCTTTTGCATTAGGGAATAATGATAATACTATTTTTAGTCCAGTAACAATTTCATTTGGATACTCTAACATCATGCGATAATCAGATGTTAAGTAAGGCTCACATTCTGCCCCATTGATAATGACATAATCAATCGAATTGTCATCCTTTGGTGTTAATTTTACATGAGTTGGAAAACCTGCTCCACCCATACCGATAATACCAGCTGCTTTTACTAAGGCTCTGATTTCCTCTTTGCTCATCTTGGTATAATCTCTCTTTACACCATAGCCTTCTACAGCTTTATATTCGCCATCATTTTCGATAATAATAGACTCTACCATATTCCCAGACGCCACTAGGTGTTTTGCTATAGCCTTTACCTTACCAGAAACGGAACTACAAATAGATGCAGATATAAATCCTGTTCCCTCTGCTATGGTTTGTCCCATTAGCACTGTATCGCCTACAGCCACTACTGGAGTGGCAGGAGCGCCAATGTGTTGCGATAACGGAAACACTAAATCGCCTTTAGGCATTATTACTTTCATAGCTTTGTCTTTTGATAAGTTCTTACCATCGTAAGGATGTATGCCGCCTTTAAAAGTTGCCATACCCATTGTTAATCCCTCTTTCCTTTAATAATCTAGTCTGCCCATTATATAATGCACATTCTTATCCTTTGAACACTATACCTACAACCAAATATACCTTAAATTTTAGCATAAATTATAGTCTATTACTATAAACATCTGGCTTATTCTTGCTCTTTATTAAGCACAATCTGTAAATTTAAGAAAATTTAGCCAACAATATAACCTCGTAGGAAATTAACGTAATTTTATATGCAATAAAAAAAGCACCTAAAGGTGCCATTTTACTATACACCAATCCATATATTACACAAAATAAAAGGATTAATCAATAAGAGATATCTGCCATTTTATATTTATTATGGAACTGTTGGCTATTAAATTCAAAATCACGTATATGATTTATGAAATCAGCATCTGATTTCAGAAAATAATCATATTCTAAATGTTGTTTCCCATCACTTGAAACCGGATCATCCCAGGTACAGTCAATGTTGTACCACTGATTATTTAATTTCACGATATTCCAAGCATGGCTTACCCCCTTACCAGAACCAGTGATTATTCTGCAATCAATACCTGCCTCCTTCATCATAAGATAAGCAAGCATGGCGTAACCTTGGCACACAGATGTTTGGCCAATTAGGTTATCGTAAGCTGAGGGGTGGATTGCACTGATGTCATAAGACGTATTGGTAATAATAAAATCGTGAATACTTTTTATCTTGCTATAGTCATCCATAGTCGAAATCTTTAACGCCTCTAATATATTCCTAACCCTTGCAAGGACTGCCTCTGTCTCCTCCTTGGATTCATTATAGCTAATATTATATTCCACTTGATATGCATTAAATAATCCCCTGCTTGTAATCTCTGTACCTTTATAGGTATATCTCAAGTAATCGTAATCCAAATTAGTAGTAGGATCATCCACCTCAAATACTTGATCTATGGCATCACTAACAAAGCCATGCACTTCCTCAGAATCACCTTGAATACTTAACGTAACTGATGGACTTCTCTCAAGCATAGCTTGTCGTAAACCCTCTATATACTTCTCTTTGGTGTCTACAGCGGACTCTGTAGCAAGCTGGTCAAAATAAATGAATACATCTAATCTTTTTAGCACCAAAAACAATACTAATCCGATGACTCCAACTAGTAATAAAAACTTACCTAGAAATTTCATAAAGCCTCCTATCGAATTCATGACATATTCCTTAAAGCCAAGTAGGTTTCTCTTCTTTCTCTATTTATTATACGAGTTTACTACTAATCTTGTGTAATAAAAAGAGGAAGCTCTATAAAGAACATCCTCTTTCCTTATTGCTTGTCCATCTTGGTTAGTTCTCATACTAGGTTATATCCATCTATGAGAATTATTCCTCTACAGAATCATTATCTGTTAGTGCTATCTCATACTTTTCGATAATAATTTTTTGAATTCTGTCTCTTGTCTCAGAATTAATAGGATGAGCAATATCGCGATATTCGCCATCTCCAGCACGTCTACTAGGCATTGCAATAAAAAGCCCCTTCTCTCCTTCAATCACCTTGATATCATGAACAACAAATTCATTATCCAAGGTAATTGATACTACAGCTTTCATCTTGCCTTCCTTAGCTACTTTACGCACCCTAACGTCAGTAATTTGCACTGTGTGTACCCCCTTTAGCTATTGTATATTAGTTTTATATAATGTGGGATTCGTCCAATAAGGCCTCCTCCCAATTTTATATCTGCTATCCTTTATTACAATATATATCTTTCATTATGTTCTACCACAACACGAGTGTGTCCCGGTTCTCCCACATAAGTGGAATTTGCTCTAATTGTATCTCTACTCTCCACAATACAATTTTCAATGTAAGTATTATCCCCTATAAAGACATCATTTAAGATGATAGAATTCTTAATTACTGTGTTATTACCAATATAGGCCTTCTTAAACAAAATAGAGTTGCTAACCTCACCATTAATAATACATCCACTGGAAATAAGACTGTTATTCACCTTACATCCTTGATTATACTTTGCTGGTGGAAGATCCTCTACTTTAGAGTAAATGTGTGGATACTGTCTATAGAAATAATTACGAATACCTCTATTTAAGAAATCCATATTTGTATTATAGTAAGATTCTACTGTAGCAATGTTACTCCAGTAGCCATCAAATTCATAGGAATAGATGCGTTTCACACCTGTGTGACGCACGATAATGTCCTGAACAAAATCATGTCTCTCTTCTTGGTCTGCCGCCTCCAAAAACTCAATCAACTGTCTTCTACGAATAATATAAATACCTGCAGAAACTAAATTGCTGTTGGATATAATAGGCTTCTCCTCAAAGCTAGTAATTCGATTCTCGCTATCTACCGCTACACATCCAAATCTGTTGGCTTCCTCAGCGGCCGGAAGTCTCTTGGTAACAATGGTAATGTCAGCCTTTTTATCTATATGATACTCTAGGACCTTGCTATAATCCATTTTATAAACGCCATCTCCAGATGCAATTACAACATATGGTTCATGACTATTCTTTAAGAAATTAATATTCTGATACATAGCATCTGCTGTACCACGATACCAGAATCCATTATCAGCAGTTATGGCTGGCGTAAAGACATACAAGCCTCCCTGCTTTCTTCCAAAATCCCACCATTTGGAGGAATTCATATGTTCCGTAAGTGACTTAGCGTTATATTGAGTATAAACTGCAACCTTCTGAATATGAGAATTGGACATATTACTAAGTGCAAAATCAATACTGCGGTAACCACCTGCAATCGGCATTGCAGCAATCGCCCTACGGCTAGTTAACTTGCCCATCTTGTTACTGTTGCCACCTGCTAAAATAATTCCTATTGCCCGCATTATCTGTCACCTGCCTTTATCAATGTCTCTCCGCTTAAAAGCTTATTATCTACATAGTCACTAGCAACAGTATGTCCGGATATCGCTGTATTCTTACCAATCTCAACATTGTCCGGGATAACTGAATTCTCACCGATGGTTGCAAGACCATCCGCATAAATATCAGGTTTTATTTTATTAGGCACATCTTCACCAACACCAATTCGCACATTCTCACCAATCACAACTCGGTCAGCAATAATTCCTTTATTAATGTAACTGTTTTTATGTATGACAGCTCCGTTCATAATAATGGAATCTCGAATCTCACAGCCTTCCTCGATTGTAACGCCTGATCCAATCACTGAATTCGTTACCTTACCGAATATCTCTGTACCCTCACCTATAATGGCTCTATTAATCTCCGCATTTTCAGAAATATACTGTGGTGGAAGAGTATCACTCTTGGTATATATCTTCCAGAACTCCTCATACAAATTAAAATCTGGGACTAAGTCAATTAATTCCATATTAGCTTCCCAGTAAGATGAAAGTGTTCCAACATCCTTCCAGTAGCCATTATACTCATATGCAAACACTCTGTCTCCACGCTCATGACAATAAGGAATAATATGTTTCCCAAAATCACAACCAGGCTGGTCCCTTAATGTGATAAGCGCTTCTCTTAATACCTTCCATGAGAAGATATAAATACCCATACTTGCTAAGTTACTTCTAGGGTTCGCTGGTTTCTCTTCAAACTCTAGAATTCTCTTGTTCTCATCTGTAATCACCACACCAAATCGTGAGGCTTCTTCCATAGGCACTGGTATTGTGGCCAAGGTAATATCCGCATGATTAGCTTTGTGGTATTCCAACATCACTTCATAATCCATCTTATAGATGTGATCTCCACCCAAAATAAGTACATATTCTGGTTTATAATATTCCATATATTCTAAGTTCTGATATATGGCATTAGCTGTTCCTGTATACCACTCGCTGCTTGTGCTCTTCTCGTAAGGCGGTAGTATAGAAACTCCTCCAATATTACGATCTAGATCCCATGGAATACCAATTCCTATATGTGTATTAAGACGCAATGGTTGGTACTGGGTAAGTACACCCACTGTATCTACACCTGAGTTAATACAATTGCTTAGAGGAAAGTCTATAATTCGATATTTTCCTCCAAACGCTACTGCTGGTTTCGCAACCTTAGCAGTTAATACGCCCAAGCGGGATCCTTGTCCACCCGCTAAAAGCATGGCAATCATTTCTTTCCTAATCACGTAATCACCCCTTGCTGTAAGATTCCTTTATAATTATACCATGAATATTCAAAAAAGTGAACAAATATTGCTAATCTTTTACTCATTTTAATCATTTTTCTGCGATTTTTTATAAAAATTCATTATAAAAATATTTCTGCATAATCATTTTTATTTTTTTAGAATAAAAATTGGTAATATGCATAAAACAAAAGGTCTTCTTTTCCAAATGTATTGTATTTTTAATTCAAATGGTTATAATAACAATAGATTCCCCAATAATTTATAGAATAGGACGTGTATTGTACATGTATAAGATTGATTTTAATCACCCATGCCACATTTACTTTATGGGTATCGGTGGTATTAGCATGAGCGCTTTTGCTGAATTGTTACATAGTGAAGGCTATACTATTAGCGGTTCAGACATGAAAGAAAGTAAGATAACTACTCATTTAGAATCTAAAGGCATCCATATATTTTATGGACAAAAGGCCTCTAATATAACTAGTAATATTGATTTAGTAGTTTATACTGCTGCTATTAGCAGTTTTAATCCAGAATTTGTAGCTGCCAAGGAGGCTGGCATTCCTATGATGGACCGAGCTGAGATGGTAGGCCAGGTAATGGCTAACTACGACACTCCGATAGCAGTTTCTGGAACCCATGGCAAGACTACAACCACTTCCATGCTTTCTCATATCTTTCTATCCGCCAAGAAGGATCCAACTATCTCCGTTGGAGGTATCCTAAAGGCAATTGACGGTAATCTTAGAATAGGGCAGAGTGAGAACTTTATAACAGAAGCCTGTGAATATACAAATAGTTTTCTGAAATTTAACCCAAAGATTAGTATAATTCTAAATATAGAAGCAGATCATCTAGACTTTTTTAAAAATTTAGATGACATACGTAATTCCTTCTACCTATTTGCTAAGAGGTTACCTAAAGATGGAGCGTTAATTATTAACGGTGAGATTAAGGATTACAAAACTTTGTTTTCCAATCTGGGATGCAAGGTCGTTTCTTATGGTTTTGACAAAGATAACTTTGACTATGCAGCGGAGAATATCCGTTTTAATGAGCAGGGTTTTGGTGAGTATGATTTATATATAGGAGGAAACTTTGTACGACATATACATTTATCTGTTGTAGGCATTCACAATGTTTCCAATTCCTTAGCAGCAATAGCTGCTGCCGTTTTCGCAGGAATCTCCTTAGATGATGCACAGGAAGGCCTAGACCAATTCCATGGTACAGATCGTCGATTTGAATTAAAAGGAAAGATTGGCGGAGTTACGATTATCGACGATTATGCCCATCATCCAACAGAAATTGCAGCTACACTAAATGCTGCCAAACGGTATCCTGCCAATGAGGTATGGTGTGTATTCCAACCACATACCTATACTAGAACGAAAGCCTTTTTAAACGAATTTGCTGAAGCTCTTTCTTTGGCAGATCATGTTGTTCTAGCTGATATCTATGCGGCTAGGGAAGCTAATCCAGGAGACATATCCTCCAAAGACATTTTAAAACTCTTAAAGGATGTCGGGACGGATGCCTACTATTTCCCAAGCTTTGATGAAATTGAAAACTTTTTATTAGAAAATTGTACTAACGGTGATTTGTTGATAACTATGGGCGCTGGAGATGTTGTAACCATTGGTGAAGCTCTCCTTGGTGACTAGTTATCCACTTTATCCACAACCTTATCAACATTTTTTTAAAATAAGGTTGTGGATATTTTTATCTCCATTTATTCCCTGTTTTTACTGAATTACCATGATAATACCCCTTAATTCACGTGGCTTTCGTGCAATTTTACATTTATTTACATTTCTTTTTTGCGGTGTTATCCACTTATTCCACACAATCCACAAATTAATTCTACATAACTAGTATATGAAATCTCCTATTTTCTTAATTTTTTTTCTGTGCTATAATGATGTTTACTTGTAAAGAATTATTTTTGGGAGGCAATATGAATACTATATCTCTTAGGACCAATCATACTAATGATGTGACGGTCATTTCCAACATATTTATAGATAATTATATGCCGACTGCTAACGGTGCCTATGTAAAAGTGTACTTGTATTTACTGCGATGCTTAAGTAATCAATTATTTGAAAATTTGAGTATCTCTACCATTGCTGATCGTTTAGATGATACTGAGAAAGACATCCTTAGAGCTATCACCTACTGGGAAAAGGTTCAACTAATTACCGTAGCTAGAGACGAACGCAATCAGATTACAAATATTACCTTTAATAGCCCATCTCAGATTACGGAAGAATCCTCTGAGGCAGACACGCTAACTTCTAGCAGTACGAACTCAGCTCTTACTCTTTCTACAGAGGAAATTCTTAAGACTTCTGAACAACCCGCTAAAGCCACACAATTTGATAAGCCTACGTATACGAAGGCTCAAATTAATGAGCTAACTAAGGATAATAATGTAAAGCTGATTATGGGTGCTGTGGAAAGCTATATGCAGAGACCACTTAAACCTACTGATATGCAGCTGATTTTATATCTTTATGAGGGTGTTGGATTTTCTTCTGATTTGATCATGTTTTTATATGAACATTGCATTTCTAATGGAAAGAAAAATTCTAATTATGTTGAAGCTGTAGCCTTATCTTGGGCCAATGAAGGTATCGATACCGAGGAAAAAGCAAGGCTATATACCAATCAATATAACAAAACCTATCAGGCAATTAATAAAGCCTTCGGTCTTAATAGAGCCCTAGGAGATATTGAAATCCAGTTTATTACACGCTGGATTATGAAGTATAGTATGCCATTAGAGTTGATTATTGAAGCATGTAATCGTACTCTTATTAAGGTTAATAAGCCAGATTTTAAATATGCAGATCGCATTTTAGAAAGTTGGGCTTTAAAAAAGGTGAAAACCTTAACTGAGGTGAAACGGTTAGATGAGGCATTCGTGAAACAGAATCCTCAGGCTAAGCTACCGAAGCAACCTATTGTGAATAAAGCCCCTACAAATAAATTTAATAATTTTACCCAACGTAATTACACCAAGGAAGATTTTCAAAAAATGGAACAGCTTTTATTAAAGAAACAATAGGAGGACAATGTAAATGGCTCTTACCAACTGGCAATATGATATGATACAAAGAGAATATGACAGTAGAAAGCTAGAAAATAAGCATATTATGAAGCAGCGCCAGCAAAAGGCCTATTCTAGGATCCCAGCCTTAAAACAGATTGACGAAGAACTCATTAGCCAATCTATAGAGGCAGCCAAGCTCGCCATCAAGGGAGAAGTCTCTGCCATAGAGGAGTTAAGGGAGAAAAATAAGGAACTTAGGTGCTGTAAAGCAGAGCTGCTTATGTCCAATGGCTTCCCTACTGATTATCTCGACCCTGTATATACCTGTAGTATTTGTAAGGATACTGGACAGGTGGACCAGGAGAAATGCCAGTGTTTTAAGCAAGCTGTTGTTGACCTTCTATATTCTCAATCTACCATTCAAGAGATCATAAAAAAAGAGAATTTCGATAGTTTTTGTTATGACTATTATTCCAAAGACGTACAAAACCCTATTACTGGGCTAACTCCTTACGAAAATATTCTAAGAGTTGTTACTTTATGTAAAGACTTTATTGATAGAGTGCCAGATAATTATCAAAACCTTCTTATATATGGCAATGCTGGTGTAGGTAAAACCTTTTTAGCCAATTCTATTGCCAATGAACTACTACACAAAGGAGTTACAGTGCTCTATTTGACCTCCTATCAGCTATTTGAGTTGTTAGAAAGGAATAGGTTTGGCAAAAACAGCGAACAATATAAACAGCCTACCAACATGGAAGAGGA
>JAEZQN010000293.1 GCA_023441145.1 Bacillota bacterium | reverse complement strand
GGTTTCGCGCGCTCGCCAACATATTCTGTAGAGCTAAGCTTTGGATATACCTTGCTGAACTCACCGTACATATTGTTTTCACAAACATAAATAACAGGTAGATTAAATCTTGAGGCAATATTCAACGATTCATAGAATGTGGCCTCCAGACTTGCACCATCACCAAACATACAAACTGCGATCTTTCCGTTGTTTAGATATTGAGAGCTAAGTGCCGCTCCGGTGGCAAGAGGAATTCCTGCACCAACAATACCGTTAGCGCCCAGAAATCCAATATCAGAATCTGCAATATGCATGGAGCCGCCCTTTCCCTTGTTATAGCCGGTCTCTTTTCCAAGCAGTTCTGCCATCATCTTCTTGGGGCTTGCCCCTTTGGCGATCATGTGTCCATGTCCACGATGGGTACTGGTAATATAGTCATCTTTCTTCAGCGCTGCGCAAATGCCTACAGCAGAAGCCTCTTCACCCCAGTATAGATGGACAAAGCCAGGTATCTCCCCGCGACGGTCCATGTAGTTAACCTTGTCTTCGAAGCAGCGGATTCTAACCATATCCGTAAACATTTTGATTTTTAACGATCTTTCCATCCCCGCACCTCCTTGGTTAAATTTTACAAATACATACTGCTTGCCTTTATCACTGTAGTATGCATTGCTTTGACTAGATTCTAATAATTCAATATATGTTTGTCAACAAAGAATGTAATAAATGTCTTACTTCAAAGTAAAAATCATCTTTCTTTATCATCTTCTTTTGAAAAATTTTGCATAGAATAATCCATATTTTTCTGTAGTTTATATCATAATTTGCAAGATTTTGTTAATTTTCCTAGGTATTTTAACCTTGCTATAGTTTTGCATTGACTTTTTATTGCCACTACGGTATATTTGTTGCGATCCACAAAATGTAATAAATATCGCTTACATAAAAGGGAAAGTCAGAAGTTATACAAGTAATAAAAATCATGACAAGGATGTGCAAAACGCACAGTTTTTCTTTGGACTTCGAGTGGAGAAAAAGGAGAATCTTAATGGAAATAGAAGTTGTAAATCATTATAAGCAAACAAATATGCGGCTATTACTTGCTAGAATTTTTGACCGGTTGCCACATTTCCATCATGACATTGAAATTCTCATGCCGATCCAAGGTTCTTTGTATATGGAAACCGAGTCACGAAAATTTCTAATAAAAAAGGACGAATTCTTTTTGCTCAGTCAGGATGAAATACATTCCAGTTCCCAAACGAATGAACCCAATTTGTTTGCGGTCCTTGAGGTCAGTCCTGATTTCTGCAAAAGTTTCTATCCGCGCCTTTCAAATCTTCGTATCACAGAAAATCATGTAACGCCCACCTCAAACCCCGAATTGTACCAGTGTCTAAGGAATGCCATTCGACAAGCCGTTCTTTTCTGTAGCGAAGAGACCGAGGGACACGAACTAATGATAATGGCCAGTTTATGTAAACTAACATACGGTATTTTGAAATATGCAAAATATGTTGAGCGCACCGAGGCAGAGGCACAGGCAACGTTTCGTGAAAACTTGCGCATCTCCAGCATAATCAACTATATCCACGACAATTATGCACATAATATATCCCTTAACAGTCTTGCCGAGAGCTTAAATATGAACCCCTCATACTTGTCACGTTATATCTCAAAACATTTAGGGATGTCATTTAGGGACTATGTAAATAATCTCAGACTCGAAAAAGCAGTAAACCTATTGACTACGACCGATATGTCGAAGCTCGATGTATGCATCGCCACAGGATTTTCTGATTACCGCTACCTTAACAACAGCATACAGCGTGCATATGGCTACACCCCAGATGAATTAAGAAATACTGGTTTATATAACGAAAAGCTCCCTAACAAAAGAGAGCCCGTTTCAAAGCAGCACAATATCTTTGATATTTCCATAGCCTACAAAACTCTCGTTGAGTATTTCGAACGAGAGGAGGAGGCTTAGGCAAGAAGATTAATTATTTAGTTCATATTATGCCTCCTTCGTGATTTGATCACTCATAGATTAACACTCCCTAGATTGCTTGAAACCTTATTCTCAGGCGTAACGATCTGAAACCATTGTCGCTCTTAATACATATATAAAAAAGCGCTGGATATTAATATGAGTTCTACATTGCGGGCGACCTTGGTTGCCAACGCGGGATTACTTCTTAAATACGCAGGGACTACACTGCTACTGGACGACATTTATGAAAACGAGCAATACGGATTCAGCAGCCTCGCCCCTGATGTGTGGCAAAAATACTCTCAGGTGTACAACCATTCACGTCGATTAGTTCCCTGTTGTTTACTCACCAACACCGAATGACCTGTTAAACTTTCTAAACGAGTTTTACATTCCCCATGTGTATCTGTCGGAACAAACGAGTGAAATCGCATATCGAATTTCACCTGAAATTACGGTACGGTCAATCCGTACACTGCATTTGGACAAGTGGGATCCAGCTTGCAGCAGCATTATTGCAATGACAGAGTCGTTCCAAACAATCTTGCTATAGAAATTATGAAAGGGTGTGAATCCATTGAAAAAGCGGTATCTTGAAACCAACTCTCTTGATCCGGCATATAATCTGGCTTTTGAGGAATATGTCCTTACAAATCGAAAAGATGGAGACTATCTGATTTTGTGGCAAAACAAAAACACAGTTGTGATTGGGAATAATCAGATTATGGAAGCCGAGGTTAATCATTCCTTTGCTAAGATTCATCAGATTCAACTAGTGCGCCGTACCACCGGGGGCGGAGCGGTATATCATGATCTTGGTAATCTGAATTACTCTTTTATCACAGATGCTGGCGATGCGGCCAAACTGACCATGGAGTACTTCACCGCCCCTGTTATAAAGGCGTTGCAACTGTTAGGTTTAAACGCGGAAACATCTGGCCGCAATGACATTCTGATAGATGAGAAGAAAGTGTCTGGCGCAGCTCAGCGACTGCTGGGAAATCGTATTTTACACCATGGAACACTGCTCTTTGACTCGGATCCGGAGATGATCTCTGGATCGCTAAACGCAGATCCAGAGAAATTTCGTTCCAAAAGTATGAAGTCCGTGCGCAGTCGTGTGGGGAATATCCGGGAGTATTTGAATACCGACATGGATTTGATGTCATTCTGGAACCATTTAAAAGATGTGTTTACAGAGGATGGTTTCAAACAAGATGCGTTGTCTGACGTGGAGCTTTCCGCAGTAGCAGATCTGGCGCAAACGAAATACAGAAGCTGGGAATGGAATTTCGGAAGGTCACCCAGATACTGTGTCTCCCGAAAGAAACGATTTGCCGGTGGAAGTGTGACTGTGGATGTTCTGGTGGATCGAGGCACCATTTCTCAAATTGATTTCTTTGGGGATTTCCTGTCTCTTTCCTCCTTAGAGCCGTTAACACAGGCGCTGCAGGGCTGTCTGTTCCGGCTTGAGGAAGTTCGATCAGTATTGGACCAATTCGACCTGTGTATTTATTTTGGCGCCATTCAACAGAAAGAACTCCTTGAAACCATATTTGCAGGTGAGGAAATCGCCCCAACCTGATCCCTCTTCTCCCTGGGCGCCGTCCGCAACCTTGGTTATATTACTTCTTCCGCTTTTCTCATGCTACGTGAAACAAACACCTCGCGAGAAGTGCACATCGGCTGGCTGTTTTACAACGCTTTTTTCGTACGAGCCGAAGCTAAAATTTAATTTAAATTTAATGCCACATTTTTGCCTATGTAAATTCTACACACGGAACAAACGGAAAAAGCCTAGGGTGTTCACTAAGCAAACGGGAACAAGGCTACCGGGTACATTTTGTATCAAATTCGTGTCCTTTGCCAAAGACATCAGCCTTGGCTGGTGCAACGTAAATCAGTGGGCGTGTTTCAAAACTAACATTTTTAGTTAGGATTGAAATACGTCCTTTCTTTTTGGGTAATAAAATAGGATGTACTACGTTGTGCCCTTTGAAGGTGAGATTATCTGGGTTTTTTGCGTACTTTAATAAACCATTGTGTGTTTCTGGTTTCTATATAGCCTCTTTCACCTCATGTAAATGATGTCCGAGCCGTTCTTTCTGAGTCTTATAATGAAGCTTATTAATGTTATATCCCAGCCAATGCTATAAATAATAGAGCCTTCACCTATTCGCACGTATTTTTTTTGCACTATCTTACATGTGCCCGGCACCTTATATATATGCTTCATAAATTCCTCCAGTCTTTTCTGGCAAATAAGAGTTGTTCTTGGTAACTGATGTTTGGCTCCAGCCGCTAGTGCCAGTTCAAGTACCTCTCCTTCTGTTACTCCAAAATACTCTGCTGCCTCTGCTGGTCTAATATATCTTTTAGATATATTAGACCCATGTAAGTACCCTCTTATAGTCGGATTCAATTTATTTGCCATATCACTCACCTACTTGTAAAAATCGTCTTCAACAATTCTGAATCTTTCTAAATACTCATCCAATATCTCTGTATTGACTAAAACCATCTGTCCAATCTTATAACAAGCCTTTGCATCCTTAGCTAACTGCTGAAACTTTGTTAATCCCATACAATACATCTTTGCACCTTCTGAGTAACGAACAAATTTCTCCATATTCTTTCTTTTATTTTTCTTCTCATTTTCTGCTTCCATAAAAAAACTCCTTTCCAACTTAACTAATTTGATTTCTTCTAACCAATTCTCCCATAACGCAAAAAGAGGATACCTTCTAAATTTCTTTAGAAAATATCCTCTAAGTAGTGCTTTGACTATTAAGTTTGTCTCTTTAACCGATTTGTAAATCCTTTCACACTCTTTGCTATGACTATGAAATTAATTGGTCAAAAATTGGTCAAATCTCTTTTAAAGAACATCAACCCCGCATAAACACAGGTTTTATTTCTCCGAGCTCTTCATTGTTGGGAAATGTATACAAGTTACTTTGCTATCCTTTATTAAGCTTTATTATGGCCAAAAATAGGATTCTCCGTAAGATTACATAACTTATATTTCTTTATTAAAGCTTATGAAATTGTTGTACATTTGTTGTACATTGTACAATTTGTTGTACTTCTTCCAAATCCAATAAACAGGACTCTTTCCCCGAAATATCTAATTTATCTGATATAGCTTTAAATACATCTTGTTTCTTCTTATTAGTGACCTCAGTGTATATATCCAAGGTCGTTTGAATGTTTGCATGTCCCATAACTACTTGAATCACTTTGATATTAATATCCAGTTCACAAAGCCTAGTACAAAAAGTATGTCTCAAATGATGGCAAGAAAAGTGTGGTAATAAAACTGCCTCCCTCTTTTTCCTTGTTGCCTTTAACATTTCCTCGGCATTATAATTCCCTACAATTCTCTTAATTGCATCATTTACAGTCTTAGGATTGCATAGATTTCCAAAACGATTCTTAAAAACAAACCCTAACATTCCATCAAGTTCTACCTCACAAAAACCATGTTTCTTTTGCTCCTCATACTCTTTCTTTAAGACATAATATACTTCATCTAACATAGGAATTGTACGAACACCGGATTCTGTTTTAGGAAGTGATACCTCAAACTCACACTTATTTGTATCCCTCTTCCTAGGATAATAAGTCACACTATGATTTATGCTAATCAAGCGGTTCTCGAAATCTATATCCTCCCAGCGTAAACCAATTGCTTCACTAATACGGCAACCCGTTCTAAGCAAGAATATAAAAAGGCATAGCCAGTGATAAAAGACTTCATTTTTTCTGATGTATTGTATAAATATACTTTCTTGTTCCGACGTTAATGCATGCCTTACACCGTTGTTTTTTCCTGATGTCTTCTTAATCTGCCTGATAACATTATCAGATGGATTACTCCGAATAATTCCATCTCGAACGGCAAGTTGAAAAGCCGGATGAAGAATTGTATGAATATTATCTAATGTATTAAGCTTAAGATTCATCTTTTCCAATAAATACAGATAGAATTGTAGTACATCTGAATACTTAATATCACTAATCTTTTTCTTACCAAATGTATTTCGTACAAAATGATTATACATATACATATAGTTAGAATAAGTAGTACTCCGAAGATCTGTTCTTGTTGAGAGATATATATCTACCACCGTATTTAAAGCAACTTTACCAGCTACGTACACATCCAGACCATCCAGCTGATCTTTTCGCAACTTCTCCTCTCGTTTACGTAGTTCCGTTAAATCATCGTCATAGATATATTTACGGTTTCCCAAAAGATCCCAATAAGTATAAACATATTTTAAATCTTTTTTACGTTGAATCTCTCCCTTTCGTAATACTCTACCCTTATTATCTTTCCTGATTTTTCGCATTTCTGCTCCTTTCTACAAGGAAAGAGAGCTTGTACTTTCTACATCAATCCATCAAATATTGCAATTCGATTCCTTTCTGTAGTACTTGTGCTAAGGTCATGTTATGCTTTGATGCATACTCCTTTAGTTTCTTGATTTCATCCTCCCTAAGCCTGACACCAACTCGGTAAATTCTTGGATTTTCTGCTTTGGGACGTCCTACTTTCGCCATCGTATGCACCTCCTTCATAACTAACTTTAGTATAGTTTATGTATGCCATAAAAACAAGTAATGTTTTCCAAATTCCTTTCCTTGTATCTTTATTTCTAACTTTTATGCAATTCGAAACGATTCAATATATGCGTCTAGAATTTCAATATTAACAAGTACCAATCTATTAATTTTGTATATAGCTCCTGCATCCTTCGCAAGTTGTTCAAATTTACTTAATCCCATGCTATACATTTGTGCACCTTCTCTGTATCTTACAAATTTCTTTTTATCCTTTTCTTTAAGCCTGTTTTCCTTTTCTTTAATCATTTTAATCTCCTTATCCAATCTGAAACTTTAAATTGTAATTCTCCCAGCGAGTTAATAATACTAAATAAAATCATTCACCTCCCATATTATGAAAACAAAAAAGACATGTTCTGACACGATATCATGTCATTACACGTCTTTTAAATCTATCATATAAAAACTCATTTGCACGGCAATGAAAACATGAATATCATGTTTCAACATAAACAATATGTGCCATGAAATTGACTGATGTCAATTTCTCGTTGTTGGGAAGGCTAATGCCACTCCTCGTACAAATGAGATTAAACTCAAAATAAACGATATAAAAAATATTTACGAATTATCATCCAATGCCATCCACCTCTTTTCATATACAAATAATATTACTGATACTATAAGTTATACGTATGATATTAAGGATATAGATACATTCTATTGGCTTTGCTTAATTTATAATGTATCTACATGTACTACATATGATTTTTTGTTTGTAATCATACCTTTT
>JAEZQN010000265.1 GCA_023441145.1 Bacillota bacterium | reverse complement strand
CAATGACATAGCAGATACTAGTTCCCAAAAGTCCAGCGATTACACTTACGATGATAATAAGAAAAAAGCTAATGTGTTGATAGGAAGCAACTGCTCCTGAAAATGGTAATACAATTTCACTGGAGATAGGAAAGCAGGCATATTCTATTAGAATTAAAAAAAACATAGCAATTAGTCCATATTCATAGATTAAATTAGTAAAGAAGCTCATAATTCCCTCATTGTATACTTATTATCATATATATATTGTTTCCATAAAATATTCATACCTTGCTACTGTAAAAAAGTACAATACATATCATAAAGAAGGCGATACATAAATGATTAAAGAAAGAAATAACAAAATAAAGGCACTCATAGCAGGTTTGTTTGTTATAGGTGCAATTTGTGTCATAATGGGATTACAAAACCCACAACCAGTTACAGCTGCAACAGTGAAGAAGACGGCTACGACAAAATATCCATACTTAATTAAAGTAAATAAACAAATGAATACAGTAACCATATATAAGAAGGATGCAAAAGGGAAGTATACAGTTCCAGTGAAAGCTATGGTTTGCTCCACTGGGAAGAATACTCCTATAGGAACCTATAGAACCAAAGCAAAGTACCGATGGAGAATACTTATTGGCAATGTGTATGGGCAGTATGCTACTAGAATAACAGGACATATATTATTTCATTCTGTGTATTATTATAAGAAAAATCCTGCCACACTCTCTGCTAAGGAATTTAATAAGCTAGGTACATCCGCCTCTATGGGATGTATCCGACTACAGGTGGCTGATACAAAATGGATCTATGATAACTGTGGAATAGGAACCACTGTTGTAATCTACAATAGCAAAAACCCTGGGCCCCTTGGGAAGCCAAAAGCTGTTAAAGTCAGTAGTAAAACAAAATGGGATCCTACGGATATTACCAATAAGAAAAATCCGTTGAATAAGAAGAAACCAGTAATTACTGGGGTAAAGAATATTACCATATCTTATGGAAGTACATATTCACCTAAAAAAGGGATGAAAGCCTACAATACCTGTGGGGTTAATATTACCAAATATGTAAAGGTGAAAAGTAATGTAAACACAATAGTAGCTGGAACCTATAAAGTAATCTATACAGTGACGGATGAACTAAACCGAAAGACAACAAAAACCATTAAGGTTACCGTGAAGCCAAAGGTAGGAAAGCCAGTCCTTACTGGTGTATCAGACAAACTATATTCCTATGAAAACTACAAAGCAATAGAATTGAGTTCCTATGTACTAAATGGAGTGGAGGCTAATGTGGAGGGACAGGTTCTTGGGAAGGAGTATTTAAAATATTCGGTTCAAACAATACTAGATAATAGCGATGTAATCCAATATGCAGTTACTTATACTGTTACAAATGGCAAGTATAAAGACCAAAAAACAGCCTACATCTACTTAGATAAGAAGGCGCCTGTTATCACTGGAGTACAGGATAGAGTAGTAACCATGGAAGAGTTCTCAGACCTTAAGCTACAGCTAGAGCAAAAGAATTATTCTGGAATCACCTTTATGGATAACTGTAGCCCTAGTGAAAAATTAGTAATTAGCACAGAACTTATCTCTTTAGATGAAAGTAACTACCAACTTACCTATACAGTCATGGACGAGGTGGGATATGTGACGAGTGTTTCATCGAATATACATATTGCTGAATCTGCATTAGAGTCAACTATAAATTAAGCAAGTATTAGGAGGAAATAATATGGGTGTTGCAGGAATACTAATGCCAATTGCCTCCTTACCTTCTCCTTATGGAATAGGGGATTTCGGTAAAGAAGCCTTTGACTTTGTAGACCGTTTAGCTTCTGTAGGAGTAAAGCTTTGGCAAATACTTCCCTTACAACCATTAGGTTATGGAAACTCTCCTTATCAGCCATACTCCTCCTATGCAGGAGAGATCTTATACATAAGCCCAAAGCTTCTGTATACAGAAGGGCTGTTAACCAGGGAAGAGATTGAGGAATTAGAGGATAAAGGTAGTAAGAGGGGGAATCCAGAGCGTATTGCCTATAAAGCAGTAAGACGAAAGAAGGAGGCCCATTTTCGTAAGGCGTTTACTAGGTTTAGTAAAACAGAGGATTATAACAACTTTGCAAGAACCTCCTGGGTATATTCCTATGGAGTGTTTGTAGCCTTAAAACAGAAAAACAAGGGAAATTGTTGGAATACTTGGCCCAAGGAAGAACGTCAGTGGCCATCAGATAGGTCATATGATGAAAGGGAACTTATAGAAGAAATAGAATACCAGATATTTTTACAGTACATTTTCTTTAAGCAATGGAGAGACTTAAAGGCCTATGCCAATGCAAAGGGAATATCTATTATGGGAGATATGCCTTTTTATGTAGGGTTGGATAGTCAGGACGTATGGGAAAACCAGAAGAGCTTTCTTTTGGATGAGGAGGCAAATCCAAGCTTTGTGGCAGGAGTTCCACCAGATTATTTTTCTGCTACAGGACAGAGATGGGGTAACCCTATCTATAATTGGAAGTATTTAGAGGAGACTGGCTACGAGTTCTGGATTAATAGGCTAGTAAGTAGTAGTGAGATGTTTGACATTATTCGACTTGACCATTTTCGTGCTTTTGATACCTATTGGAAGATACCAGCTAGTTGTGAAACAGCCATGGTTGGAGAATGGATTGAAGCACCAGGTTATGATTTTTTTAGGACACTATATCAAAAGCATCCAGAGATTACTCTTGTGGTAGAAGATTTAGGTTTACTTCGCCCAGAGGTAGGTAAATTACGTGATACCTTTAAGTTTCCAGGAATGAGGGTGCTTCAGTTTACATTTTTAGAGGATCAGAGCAACTGGGAGCACTATAAAGAGAGGAATGTAATTACCTATACTGGTACCCATGATAATGATACAATCCTTGGTTGGTATACTAGCCAGAGTAAGAGGAACAAGAAGATAATAGGTAAAAAGTTAAAAAGGTTGGGAATTAAACGTAAAAGTATCCCTTGGTCCTTTATTGAATGTTGTTTTCGGACTGGGGCAGAAATGGCCATTGTTCCAGTGCAGGATGTAATTGAAAAGGGTACTTCCTCTCGCATAAATACTCCAGGCACTGTAGGGTCTCCAAATTGGGAATGGCGTTTAACTTCCTTTAAACACTGGGATAGAATTGCTCCTAGATTAAAAGCAGTAATTAAGTTAGCAAATCGTTAAGAAAATATTTAAAAGCAATATATTTCTTGGTATAATTATGTAGTAACTATATAAGATGCCGAAAGGAGAGATCAAGCTGGAGAATCTATTCATCTTCGCCATTGTTCTTGTAGCACTCATTGTAGCGACTATCGTATCCCTCACTTTAAGACACCTTAATCTAAAGAAAAGACATACCAAGTCTATGCCGGCTACTGTAGTGGACATAAGAAGAAAAGAACACAGATGGAAAAGCCGGAGAGAGGTCCATTATGCAACCTTTCAATTGCATAATAACGAACATAAGGAATTAAAGCTTCCAAAGCATATTATGGAGAAAGTTGAAGTTGGGAAAAAAGGGATGATCACCTATACCTCAAGGCACTTACTGCATTTTAAGGAAGGAGAACATCCCACTCATTTATTTACCCTCTTTCATACAATGACTAAGGCAAAGTAAATTAGATATGATCATAGCAGATTGGCTCATAAAATAGCCGTCTGATTTCATGATTATCTCTAGTTTTCCCAAGAATCCACATCAGTTTGGTTACAGTGGCTTCTAAAGTCATGTTATAGGCTTCTATTACCTGATAGTCTTTTTTAGCCCTGTAACCCACCTGATACACTTCCATATCGCTACCTTCTAAAGGTACTTGGGTTGTCATAACAATTAGTTTTCCTGAGGCAATCCAGTCCTCCATAGCAGATAAATAAGAAGAATTCTGATAGATTGGAATTCCTCCTACCCCGAAGCCCTCTATAATGATGATGTCATAATGCTCCTTAAGATAGGAAAAGATTGTTGCCTGAAGACCTGGAATTAACTTTAGTAAAAAGACTCTTTCCACCATGGATTGGCTAAAGGTTGGGGTACTTGCGTAGGGGATATCCTTAATATAACGGATGATTCGGTTGTCTCTTATAATGGCAGATGCAGGGTAATCCACACTGGAAAAGGCATTAAAGCTCTTAGTACGAATCTTACGGGCCCTTGTACCAATTATGGCTTGGCCGTTGAATATGATATGAACCCCATGACTTTCCTTAGAGGAAGCGAATAAAAAAGCATGGAGTAGGTTCGTTCTAGCATCTGTATTTTCTTCATAAATTGACTTTTGTGAGCCGGTTAAAACAACCGGTTTTTTTGAATTCTGAATTAAAAATGATAGGGCAGCAGCAGTGTATGCCATCGTATCCGTACCATGTGTAATAACAAAGCCATCATATTCCTTATAATGCTCCTTGATACAGTCCGCCATTGCAACCCAGTGCATTGGGGAAACATTGGTACTGTCCAGATTAAATAAAGGTAAGGTAGTAACCTGACAGATTTCATTTACAGAAGGTATTTTCTCTAGAAGCTCCTTTGATGTTATCAATGGTGTAAGTCCTGTAGCTGTAGGCTTGGAAGCAATGGTTCCACCAGTTGCAATCATTAAAATTTTAGTCATACATGAGCTCCTTCATTTATTCTTATTTCCTAATCTACCATGAAATACATAATAGTTTTTGGTTGATTTTGTCGTTTTTGGCGCAAATTAATTCTATACAAATATAACAATTTCTTCAATCATATAGTATGAGGAGTGGACGTAAATATCATGTATAGAAAGAAAATGAATTTGTCAAAACGTAGCAGACTTTTAGTATTATCTGGCTTTACCATATTATTATATGGAACCTCATTTTTTCAAAGGAAAATGCCGGAAGGAGAGGCATTATTAGTATCTTCTGACTATATATGGCAGAAACAAAATACTATTACATTTTCTAGCAAGGTTTATGAAAGATCTTATTACAACGATAAGAATGAACTATGCCTTAGTTTAGTATACCGTTATCCGTTGATAGATGGTCCAGAGAAGGAAGGGGTAAAGAAAATCAATCAACAGATAATTGCTCAAAGGGACAAATGGATTGCTTCTCAACAGGAGTTAATAAAGGATGCAAAGGAACAAAATCTCATCTGCAGTACCAATGGAAATGAAGTGAACTATGGAATTACTTTCAACAAAGACGATATTCTTTCCATCCTTTTTGAGGGCTACCTATATGCTGGAGGGGCACATGGAATGCCATATCGCATGCCCCAGACCTTTCGTGTTAGCACCGGAGAGCCTATTTCTCTTTCAGAAGTGACAGGACTTAGTAAAGAAGAGGTTACAAAACGCATCAATGAGAAATTTAAAGCCTTATATATTCAAAATCCAAATAACTTTTGGGAGAACGCCGTGGACTTAGTGGCTGGATTAACATATGAGAATTTTTCTTATTATGTAGAACAGGATGGAGTGCATATTTATTTTGATCCTTATTTTCTGGCACCGTTTGCAGCAGGCTTTGTGGAGGTTATACTCTAATCTATTCTATAGGTTAGAGGTTACATAGTGTGTTATGATTATTACAAAGTATTTAAGATATCATT
>JAEZQN010000193.1 GCA_023441145.1 Bacillota bacterium | reverse complement strand
AAACAAAGTTTGTCTGATTTCCAGAAGATTTGCCGAATTAAACTCTTTAAAGGTTGGAGATAAGATTCATTTGCCTATGCGGTCTGCCAATTACGCGGATTCTGCTAACATTGGAATAGATAATGAATTCTGGGCAAACATAGGGCTGCTCAATGCGAAGGGTGAAGTCTACCAGGTGTTTGAAGACAGCTACTACACCATTTGCGGAATCTATGATACGCTATATGGCTCAGCACTGGCAACTGGCTATCGTCTAGATGAAAATGAGATTATCGTTCCTAAGGCATCAATTAAGAATAGTGATGAGAATAATATCCTTCGGGGTGGACGTATGAGGGGATATACCACTTCCTTTCAGATTCCTAATGGAGATATCGACAAGTTCCAAGAGGCTTGGAGTAAGACAGGAATTAATGACTTGGAGATTACCTTTTATGATAAAGGATATAGCAGGTTGGAAAGTGGTCTGATAAACATGAAACGAATGTCCATTAGCATGTTGATTGCAGGTAGTATTACGGCTTTATTTGTTCTCTTGTTCTTTTGTAACATGTTGATTACAAAGCAAAGAAAGAGGACTGCCATAGAACGTTCTTTGGGAATGACGAAAAAGGAGTGTACTTGGTCATTATTGTCGGGAATTCTTCTCATAGTGTTAATAGGTAGTTTTCTTGGTAGCATAAGTGGGACCTTGTTATCCCACAAGGCATCCGGTAGCATGGCAAGTATCGAAAGGTATGATAGAAATTATAGTGTCGGTAACCTAACAGCATTGAATAATGAAACAGAGGTTAACATCAGTGATACAGGTACTACTAATACTGGAATTGCAGTAGTAACTGGTATTACTATGTTTGCAGTGGCTGGCCTGATTGCAGCCTATGAAATTCATAAAAATCTGCAGTGTGAACCATTGGAACTATTAAGTAGAAGTGAGTAATAGTTAGTTAGGGGGCATGTTAAAAAAGAATAAATATTATTTCAACATGTATATGTGTAGTAGTAGGCATTTTTATTATCATGAATCTAGATAGGAATCCTTTAAGAGATATTAATTCAACAGATGTTGAAGAGATAATGATAGCGGATCCAGGTTCATGCTATACTGTTACAGAACATACGGATATAGATATGTAGATAATAAGAGTAAGGGGTATTAGGATCACACTATGACAAAAAGGTGTCTAAGTCTAAAATAGGACTTAGGCACCTTTTTATTTATCTAAAACTCATGTTTGGTTGTGATTTCAATTATATTTTAGTGGTAAAGAAAGATGGTATAATTTTGAAACTATGAAGCTAATGTGGTATAATTACTTTTTACTAAATAAACCTAGCTGTAGTATAAAACTAATTCCTCTAGATCATATAAAATGAAGTGATGATACCAGATGAAAAAAGATTATTTAGTATACTTGCTTGCTTCGCATTAAGTTTAGCTTGTGGTTGTTCCATACAAAAAGAAGTGCCACAAGAAACGCCAACAGTAACAAAGGAGCCCCCAATCAATGCCTCTACCCCAAAGCCCTTAGCTTCTTCTGCTGCTACACCTGGTTTAGCAATGGAAGACGACTTTTTTAGTACATATGGAGTGAAGATGTTACCAGACAAAATTGATGTATCTACCAATGCAGTAGAAATTGAAACAAAAGGTCTGTATCAGTTGGATGTTGAGCTTTCTGGCCTTCAGTCATTATCAGGACTATCTGTGGTGAATAATACCATCTTTGCAAGTGATGTTATGCAGGGTAATGCCGTACTTTTTGATTTCGCTAACGGCAATGTTCTGTCTAAAGTTAGCGGGCTTGGCGACTATATGAAATTTGGTCGTTTGTCGGATGGTGGCTTTTACACTATTGTTCAGGGAACTTTTGATACTCCTATGTCACTCATGATGGAGAATATGAGTTATACGATAATGACAAAGGTGAAATCATTTGTTATTATATGACTGATGGAAGCTCTCAGGTAGTGTATAGCGGCAGTAGTTATAATACTATGGTTTGTAGATGATTATAGTCGAAGCTTTGCAACAGAGGATCGAGCTAGAATATTTGAGAATATGTTTGTACCTGAAAATGGGGAAATATCATATCGGATCAATTACAATAACTTAAAATATAAAGCTCGATATTATGCAGTTATGTTACCCACCTGCTTTACTAGCTGTAAAGAGGCTGATAATTTAGTATGGGAGCAGTACATTGGAAAAGTTGACAAAAGTGAATTTGCATTTTTAAATAATTACTAACTAGGGAGGATTTTATGGTAAAAAACATAATATTGGATATTGGTGGTGTACTTGCAGATTTTCGGTGGAGTGGCTTAATGAGGGATTTGGGATTTTCTCAAGCAACCATAGATGATTTGAATAAAGGCGTTATGTCATCTCCTTTATGGAATGAGTTTGATAGGGAAGCCATCGAACCTATCAAAGTGATAGAGGAGTTTAAAAAGAATAATCCGAAGTATGTTAGGGAGATTGATTTGTTTTTTGAAAACATAAAGGATATTGTAGTACAGTTTGATTATACAGAGCCCTTTATTAAGGAATTAAAGGATAAAGGGTATCAGGTCTACCTGTTGTCAAACTACCCTTCCTTTGTCTTTGAACTTCACATAAAGGATAAGTATAACTTTCTTCCTTATATAGATGGTAAAATTGTATCTGGATATGTAAAAATGATTAAGCCAGAACCAGAAATCTATCAACTGCTATTACAAACATATCATCTAAAAGCAGAGGAATGTGTATTCTTAGATGATAAGCAGGAGAATATAGAAGCTGCATTGGAAATGGGAATGAAGGGCATCGTATTTCACTCCTATGAACAAGCTAGAGAAGAATTAAAACAATGGATAACACTATAATAACAGGGTGTCTAAGTCTGCAATAGGACTTAGACACTTTTTATTATGGGCTTTAGCCTGTTGAGGGCGTGAGAGTTTCTCAAAAGAGAAACGGAAATGCCCGAAACATAAAACCACCTGCTATGCGGGTGGTAGGTCAGTTGTTATACAAAAGATCACCTTTC
>JAEZQN010000100.1 GCA_023441145.1 Bacillota bacterium | reverse complement strand
TGCAAAGCTTCTATCCGCTTTTTTCATACACCCAGTTTTATAATCCTCAGCCATCTTAACACCTGTAGACCCTAAATCATTAAATCTATTCTCTATACTCTCACGAATTCCTGAATACTTTTCACTCATACCCTTATCCCTTTCCAATCCCATTCAATAAATTCTGAACTTCAATATAGGTTAAAAGTTTATCTATTGATTCACTGATAATTCCAGGAATCTCATAAGCAAGGATTCCCTTACTTTCCAAAACCAATCTAGCCCAATTTCCAATTCTACTTACTATAACATACTGACAATCCCCAAACTGAGAAGCAAATGAACTAAGCTCTTCGTCTTTGTGATGCTGTAAAACACATAAAGGTTCTGTTTTCCGTTCATTCAAGTATTGGTATTTACGGCTCTCACTATCTACCTCGACAATATAAAACAATGATGTTCTACCAAAATGTTGATTCACTATTTTCCCATCTGTTGAGGAAATTGCTATTTTATATTTCATAAAACACTCCTTTTTTAACCATGTGAAAAAGTATCACTACTTGCAATTCTTCTCTGATATAATTGATTGCCATAATCCTTTCCTCCTAGCAAACCCGCTGCATCAGCGCGGCAATGCTGACAATGTCTAAATACATCAATATACTTTCCTGCTATAGTTCTTGCTTCATCAATCTCATGACACTTAGGTGATGAGTGATGGGATAATTCTGATTGTGGTATTAATGGTATGATATTATAAATACATGCACCTGCTGCTTTCACAGTTTTTGCAATTTCCTCAATATGTAATCCATTGATTTCTGGAACAAGTACCGTATTCACTTTTATAGTAATTCCTGCATCTGCCACTCTTTTGATTCCTCTTAATTGGTTCTCAATTAGAATTTTTGCAGCTTCGATACCGTGATATACTTTATTGTGATATACTATAAAGCGATTTAACTTGGCTTCGATCTCAGGATCAACAGCATTTACAGTTACGGTCAAGGAATCTATACCTACTTCAAGGATTTCTTCTATTTTTTCATCTAAAAGCAATCCATTGGTACTCATACATTTGATCAAATGTGGGTATTTTTGCTTAACCATCTTGAAAGTCTCTAGCGCGTAATTCGTTGCCAATGTATCTCCTGGGCCAGCAACTCCTACAACCTTTATTTCCGGGCACAGCTCCAAGGCTTTCCCAAGTACTTCCATTGCTTCATTGGGTGTAATCACTTTCGAGGTTACTCCTGGCCTTTCTTCATCATGATTGATTTTTCTGTCGCAAAACTTACAAGAGATATTGCAGCTTGGGCTTACTGGAAGGTGAATTCTCCCAACATTGTTTTTATAACCCCCAAAGCATGGATGTGATGTTTGTAAACTATCATAATTATTTGACATAATAACCTACCTTCCAATAAGATTTCTAATTTGTTTTCTTTATGGAAAACAAAAACAACCGTGTTATTTCTGCATCTTGCAGATCATAACCTCCGGTTGTCCAGTCAGTTTTATAATCTTATTTTTTCATTTTTTTCAATTTGTACGATCTTCCCATTTTGAATATTAATTGTAATTGATCCATATTTTAAATTCCTTGTCAATTCTTCAATTAATTTCAAATACTCTTTCTCTGAATGGTATGTCACATTATCACTTGACATCAGATCACCTTCCATTAATTTATAATATCCTCTCGCGCTATCTCATTGTATGTTACTGTCTTCATGAATGCTGTTTTAGTAATGACATACCTCCGATTAAATCAAACATCCTTTCCTTTAACTGATTCATAATTAGTCCCCCCAATCTTTATATTATAATTAGAAACCTATGTATAAGGGATCATATACATTTTCAACTACTAATTCCTAGTAAATCAATATGTTTACTATGCATTGAATTATATTTAAGTATATTCGTTTTGTCAACTGTTATTCTATTCTTGTGTTATAGTTATTTTTTATAGAGAGTAATACCTTTCTTCTATATATGTAGATATACTTAACTTGTAACATCATATATTAGTAATCCTATAAGTTTTTGCTCTATATTAATTCTTTACTAAGCCTCTGATAAATAGCTTCTGCTAACTTCTTATGACCTTCCTCATTTAAATGTTCTTGGTCTATCTCACTAGGCTTTGCATATTCAGATGCCTGAATATAATATAGTTCTCTCTCCTCTGCAATTTTCTTATAAACACTATCTAATTCTTTTGATATGGTAATTGATAACTTGGAGAATTCCTGATCAAATCCTTCTTGCCACACTTTATCACCTAAATGAATCGGTGAAACCAGTAATACTTTACTAAGTGGTGCAAATGTATTAATTTGCTCTAAGAGTTTTTCAATCCCTTTCCCTATTAAATCTGCGCATGCCCCATAAACCGCCTTACAATCATTAGTACCAAGCATTAAAATGACAATATCCAAAGGAATATGTGTTTCTAATATATTGGGCAAGCTTTCCGTTCCTCTCCTTCCTTTACGTAATGGATCCTCAAAAATAGTAGTTCTTCCACAAAGACCTTCTTCAATCACTCTATAACTATGTTTTGTCAATTTTTCATTTAAAATACTAGTCCATCGTACTCCCCAGCCGTATCTCTTATCTGTAGCAGGTATTAGCCCATATGTATTAGAATCTCCAAAACATAAGATTTGTTTCATAATCACCACTCCTTAATACTATATAATAAGTTTAAAGTTACACTCATAGTATTCTTATCGTTTTTATATAATTTGAAGTATAAACAAAGATGCTTATTATTACAAATAGCAAAAAAAAATAGTTAGTTATAGTTTTATTCTATAACTAACTTATTTGCTTTGAAGTTTACTTATAAATACTAGCTCCTACAAAAATATATCCAACGTTGAATCCTATATATTCAACGTTGGACACTATCAACCTTCATTATTTAAAATTTCTAGTTGTTTTTTCTTACTTAATCCTCCAAGCACCAATTGATACGATTTTTCTAGGAGGTCTTTTAATAATTCGTCAGGAACCTTACCGTCTGCTTTCACTGAATTCCAGTGGGTCTTGTTCATATAAAAACCAGGAATTATATCTTCATATTGTGTCCTTAAAAAATCCCCTTCATTGGGTTCTAATTTTAAAGTAATATAATAGGGTTTGTTACTTTCATCTAAACAAACTGCAGCAAACATCTTTCCACCAATTTGATAGCGAATCCAATTCCAATCCTT
>JAEZQN010000372.1 GCA_023441145.1 Bacillota bacterium | reverse complement strand
CTCTAAATAATCCTTTTCGAGCTCAGCAATTGAGCGTTCATCTTCAATGATTAATATCTTGCTCATCTACCTTCATCTCCTTCTTCAACATGATATACATGGTAGTTCCCGTACCTTCCTTACTGCTAACAGAAATTGTACCACCATGATCTTCTATGATTTTCCTAGCTATGGCTAATCCTAGTCCAGAACCACCTGTAGAAGAATTTCTAGAGGAATCTTCCCGATAAAATCGGTCGAATATTCGATCTAGGTCTTTACTCTTAACTCCTTTTCCGTTATCCTCGATCTGGATCTCTACCATATCCCCAAGTTCAGCAATTCTGATATTAATGATACCCGGCTTCTTATCCATATATTTGACGGAGTTACCTATAATATTACTTATAACTCTCTTCATTTGCTCTGCATCCATCATAATAGTTAACTCATGATTGGTATAATTAAAATATCCAATGTCGATATTACGAACCTCTAAATCCAGCATTAATTCATTGATACAATCAGTAAAGTACTGGTGTAGATTTACCTTCATAAAGTTATATGGTATCGTATCGGTATCTAACTTACTAAACAGAGCTAATTCATCCACTAGAACTGCCATATCATTGGCTTTAGTATAGATCGTTTTTAAGTACTTCTCCCTCTTCTCATGGGTATCTGCCACTCCATCTAGAATTCCCTCTGTATATCCTTTAATGGCGGTGATTGGAGTTTTTAAATCATGGGATATATTACTGATTAACTCTTTGGAGTTTTGCTCATATTGTAGTTTGGTATCAATCAGCTCCTTTAGTTTAAGGCGCATTTCCTCAAAGTCTTCACATAAAAGTCCTATCTCATCTTTACTAGAACTCTTAAGAGAATAACTTAAATCTCCCTCCTTAATCTTACAGGTTGCAAAACGTAGTTTATTAATAGGTCGGATTAGGAAACGGTATTGCCAACCGGAAACTAGGATGGCTGTTAAGGCAATAATGATGATTAATGAGATGCAAAATTCCACGGCTATTCCTTTAATTTGAGGTACTAAGGTATCTAGATTGGTTACTACAAAGATACTATATTCATTCTCGTCTACATATACATCCTGCTGCTTAAGTAGATAAGGCGTTTCTCCGTTTAAATAATAGCCTCCGTCTCCATTTACAGTAAAGTCACCAAAGCTAGGTAATGAGGCTTCTAACATCTTCTTGTCCATGGGAATACCACAAAAGACAATCTCCCCATTTTTTCGTACCACTAAAAAGGAATACTTGTTAGCCAGATGTGAATTCAGCTCTTCAATATGCTTCTCACTAACCAATTTTTCTGGTTCCTTCAATGCTTCTAACTTAATCTCATTGTACACATCCCTTGTAAGGTTATTTAGAATGCGGATTGGGTTACGAATGACATCGAATCCACCACTGCTGACATCATAGGATTTCTCTATGGACTTAAGTTGATGCTTAAGTATCAGGCTGCTAGTTCCAATAATAAGCATCACTGGTAATACAATCGTTGTCAGAAAAGCAACTATCAGCTTTATCCTTAACTTCATAAAATCACACTTTCGCTATAGTTTGTAGTGTCATAGGAGAATCTCTATCCCTGCACTAGTTAATACTATTATAGCATAGTCACCTTTCTTATATATATAAACAAATTGTGAGGTTTCTAAAGGTTTTATAAATTACAATGCTCTTATTTCATAATCATTTGCATCAATTGGATTGGTAAACTCTATCAATATGTAAATTTTGCTTGACGTATGAATAAAAAGAAGTTAATCTTATGAGGTAATATAAATATGGTTAATATCTTATTTGGAGTGGCGGAGAGTGAAGGCTCTATGAAACCACGGCAACCCCATAACTGGAAGGTGCCAATCTGAGCGAGCAATCGAACAATAAGATGATTTGATAGTATAGTAATCAAGTTCATCTTAAGATGAACTTATTTTTTTGTAATAAACAGCGCAAACTGAGATTACACAACATTGAATCGTTGAGCAAAGATAAGGTGTTATCTGTTTTATTAAAGGAGGTTTTTATATGGAAAAATATCTATTTACATCGGAATCTGTAACAGAAGGGCATCCAGACAAAATCTGTGACCAGATTTCAGATGCCGTATTAGACGCATTATTAGAGCAAGATCCTATGAGCCGTGTAGCTTGCGAGACAGCTATTACAACTGGACTTGTTCTTGTTATGGGTGAAGTTACTACTCAGGGTTATGTAGACATTCAAAAAATTGTACGTGATACCATTCGTGAAATCGGCTACGATCATTCCGAATATGGGTTTGATGCCAATACCTGTGGTGTAATCGTGGCATTAGATGAACAATCTGCAGACATCGCTATGGGTGTTGATAAAGCGTTAGAAGCTCGTGAAGTTTCCCTTACTGATGAGCAGATCGAGGCGATCGGTGCAGGTGACCAAGGTATGATGTTTGGTTTTGCATCCAACGAGACCGAAGAATTAATGCCATATCCTATTTCCTTGGCCCACAAATTAACTAAGAGATTATCTGAGGTTCGTAAAAACGGTACTCTTCCTTACCTTCGTCCAGACGGCAAGGCTCAAGTAACCGTAGAATAT
>JAEZQN010000300.1 GCA_023441145.1 Bacillota bacterium | reverse complement strand
GTGCTGCATAATCACAATAAATCAATGTTATTACATCGAACTGTTCTATATAATCAATTGTCAAGTAATTCTGGTAATGGTACTTAATATTACTTTTATTATGTAATGTTTGTTCATTTGCATAATCGATGGAGCGCTTTGAAAAATCAATTCCAGTTACTGTATAACCTGCTTTACGAAAGCGTTCTGCATAAATTCCTGGACCACAGCCTAAATCAAGTAAATTTTGAAATTGTCTAGGTTGAGCTATTGAAGTAATCCACCTTACCGAATTATCAACAAAATCCAGTTTCCGAGTTGCTGCATGCCAATCAGTGTTTAGATGTGCTTCAAGCATTCCTTTTGAGATATGCTCGTCATCCCAAAATGAACCTGTACGAGGGGTATAAAGCCTTGGCTTTGTTAAGTAATCGCTTAATTTGTTGAACATAATTTCCTCCATTTTTAGAGGGCTAAATTTTTACATAAATTATAGGTGTTAACAAGTAGTAAGTCAATATGGAATACAAATCAATAATTGTACCTAAGGCATAGGAGAGTAAAGTATTTATGTCAAGGTTGGTGATATTAGGAAGACCAAAAGGTCCTATAACATATCCAAACTTCGTAGATAGAAACGTAGATAAAAATGCTTATGGAAATAGTATACAATTAATGATAATTTTATATAAAAAGAGTGAACTACATTTATAAATGACTTTTTTGTGTATCAAATGCAAGGTTTTATGCACTCCATTATGATAGTGTTGTTTCTTAGGGGTGAATGAATGGTTTTGTTAGATTATGATTTAGGGGGATATAAATCATGAAGATAAAAGTATATGTGGTGAATTCATTTGCGAAAACTGTCGATGGAGGAAATGCTGCGGGTGTGGTCTTAGACACAAAAGGTCTTATAGAGGATGATATGAAGAAAATTGCCAAAATAATAGGACACAGCGAAACTGCTTTTGTGAGCAATTCCGAGGTTGCTGATTTCAAAGTAGAGTTTTTTACTCCAGAAGAAGAGGTTGATATTTGTGGACATGCTACCATTGCTACGTTTCATACATTAGCGGAGCAGGGGCGTATTCATCCTAATAAGTATACTCAAGAAACCAAGGCAGGTGTGCTAAAAGTGGAGGTAATGAAGGATCATACTATCATGATGAGCCAAAATCTACCGCAGTTCCTTGAGGTAGTCAATAAGGAAGAAATAGCAGATTCTTTAAATATTAACTTGAACGACATGGTTGAGCCATTGGCTATCATCTCTTTACCCTAGAAACCTTAGGTGAAGCACACGCCCATACCCGAAATCTTGCACCATTGTACGGCATTCCAGAAGAGTCTGCAACTGGTACATCCAATGGTGCTTTAGCATCTTATTTGTTTGAGTACGGAATAATTAACAGGAAAGAAGCGGCCTATTTGGTGATTGAGCAAGGTTATTCCATGTTCAAACCATCAGAAATCATCGTTGAACTGGAAACTAATGAAAGAAACATTTGTGGTGTAAAAGTCGGCGGAAAGGCCATATCATACACTGAAGTTAAGCTGGAAATATAAATGTTATGCTTGGATAACCCGATCTCTTCTGAGCTTATGGTGGATTTTATATCCATATTGGTAAGTAGAGACATAATTATGGAAGGATAGGTTCTATGGAATTACATAAAATTTATAATCCTATAACAGCTACGCCGTTTAAATCAACAAAGGAATATATGGAATTCGAACCTAGTGCTGTGTTGAAGCCTTATATTCGTTGTTTTTGGGGAACAAAGCAAGCCATTCAACAAGAGGCTAAGAATGATTGTACAATGGGAATTGTGACTCCTGACACTTGTATGGACATTACGTATAAAGTAGATTTTACCAATAATAGAATTAGCAATTGCTTTTGTGGGATGGATGATAGAACATTTATTTCATCTAATTCTTCCAAGAAAAGTTCTACTATTTTTTTGTTTGGTATACGATTTTATGCATGGGGAGTTCCTATGTTTGCAGAAGAAGCTATGAGAGATACTAAAAATGCCTTTTTTGATGTTGAATATCATTTTTCTAGGATTAAGAGGGCGATAGAGCCAATACTATTTGAGGTTAATGATATGTATCAGTTAATTCCAAAAGTAGAGAAGGTGTTATTAGAAAATTATAATGAAAAACATAAAAATAAAAATGTATTGCAAGCAATCTATCATATATTGCACAATAAAGGAAAGATACAGGTAAGTGAGTTAAGACAGGAGTTACATATGAGTGAGAGACAATTAGAAAGATTGTTTCGGGAATATGTAGGGGTTACACCTAAAAGTATGGCATCAATGGTTCGATATCAATATTTATGGAATGATATTGTACATAATAGAAAGTTTGATGTTTTAGATGCTGTTTGTAAATATGGATATTCTGATCAAGCCCACTTGTGTCATGATTTTAAGAAGTATCATTCTATGAATATTAATGAAGCAATAAGCTATGCATTGAAAGATGTCGGAAATATACAAGAGAAATCAGTGAATATTTAATATAATAGTTACGAAAGGATGGTGATATTATGTCAGATATAAGCTGTTGTGGAACGAAATGTGATGAATGTTATTGTTATGGAAATATGTGTAGTGGTTGTAATGCAAGCGAAGGAAAGGTTTTTCATGCCCCAGAAGGTAAGGCATGTGCTATTTATGAATGTGTAATCAATGAGAAACATTTTAAAAATTGCTCTAACTGCAAAGAAGTACCATGTAGTATTTGGATGGCTACAAGAGACTCGAAATATACAGATGAGGAATTTGAACATAATGTCGCTTACGCGACCCGCCGCAGGCGGAGAGTTTCGCAAGCGAAACTCTTTTTTATGAAGAAATCTTTATGTAGAAATCAATGAATGAGAAACAATGATTGAAAAGCTCAATAATAAAAGTTTCTTAGAGGTTTGAAAGGTAATGTATATATGTTACAATTATTATACCAACCAGCATTTAAGAGGCCCGAAGATCAATGTAGAGAATTCTTTTATTATGGGAGATGGTAATGTGATAATAATCATTTTCGAGGAGGGAAAGAATTGGAAAGAAAAATAAGTCAACAGGTTAGAGGTTATAGGACGCAAGATGGTGCGGGAGTAAGCTTAGTTAGGGTATTGGGTCATGATACTGTGAAAGAGCATGATCCGATTTTGCTACTGGATTCCTTTGATAGTACGAATCCAGAAGACTACACAGCAGGTTTTCCAATGCATCCACACAGAGGGATTGAGACAATTAGTTATGTATATCGCGGTTTTATGACTCATAAGGATAGCTTAGGAAATGAGGATACCATAGGGGATGGAGAAGTTCAGTGGATGACAGCGGGATCTGGTATTCTCCATGAAGAAAAATTACCAGCCGCAGAGAGGATGCTCGGAGTACAGCTTTGGCTAAACCTTCCGGCTAAAGACAAGATGGTTCCTCCAGCTTACCATAGTATCAAAAATTCTGAAATTGAGGAATTAGAGTTTGATTGGGGTAAACTTAGACTACTAGCAGGAGAGTTTGAGGGAAGAAAGGGATATATGAGCAAATATCTTCCGTTAAATTATTACGATTTACACATAAACTCCAATGCTACCATTGTTTTACCTACAGAAAGTGAGTGCTCTGTCACGGTATTTACTCTTTTAGGGGATGCATATATTGGGGGAGAACTTGTAAAAGAAAAGACGGCAGTAAAACTTACTTCTGGAGAAACGGTAGAAATAAAGGCGACTGATAATAAAGCCCAAGTTCTATTCGTTAGTTCAAAACGACTAGATGAGCCGGTGGCTTGGGGTGGTCCTATTGTTATGAATACAAAGGAAGAATTAAGTAAAGCTTTTGATGACTTGAGAAATGGTACCTTCTTACAAGAAGATATAAGATATGTTGATTCATTATAGTATAATCATAATAAGTAATTGTAATAATTTAGGGGGAGTATTATGAAAAAGAATTGCTGTATCATACTGCTTATTATTTTTAGTGTTACAATAAGTGCTTGCCAAAACAATCATAAAACAAGTGAAGCCACTAAAGCGAGTACAGCCGAAATAGTAGAAGAGGATTCTATTAAACAAGTTATAGAAGCAGATGCTAATAAGGACGAGTTTATCGAGGGAGTTTGGATTAAAAATTATCCTGGGAACTCTGCGTGCTTTGAATTAGCAAATAAGGATGGTTATCAGATTGTCTGCGATCCTTATCTTATAAATGATGACATTCAACCTGATCTTGTTACGGAAAGTCATCAACATGGGGATCATAATGATACCAGTACCTTTAAGGAGCCTTATGAGCTGATAACGGAGCCAGGTGATTACGTCTATAATGGCATAACAATTCGTGGTTTTTCAGGTAAGCATAATATAGGAGATAAAGAGGTTACCAATATTATTTATGTCTTTGACATAGATGGTATCAAGATTGCTCATTTTGCTTCACAGGGGGAAGTTCCAACTACGGAAACATTGAAACAGATAGGTCCAGTGGATGTGCTTTTGGTTCAAATATTCTCTGGTCCAGGATACGGGAAATTAGAGGTTAAGGATATTGATAGCATTGTAAGTACTCTTAAGCCAAAGATTATTATACCTGAGCATGGCGGTTATGCTATTGAAAAGAAACTTGCAGTACATATGAAGCTTGACGAAGTATACAAAACTTCAGGAACTCTTATTGTTACAAGAAAAATGCTAGATGAGATAAAAGAAGTAAAATTAATCAGCCTCGATAGTAATTGATTTTGGGAATATACCAGTTGAATAAAAAAAACTTATGGGACCATTCATTTATTAGTTAT
>JAEZQN010000288.1 GCA_023441145.1 Bacillota bacterium | reverse complement strand
GGCTTTGGCCTAGCAATTCAGACAAAGTCTAATCTTATCTTAAGGGATATGGATTTATTAATTAGTATACATAAGAAAGCAAAATGTGTTGTTCAGATGACTTTAACTACATATGATGAAGAGTTATGCAAGATTCTAGAACCTAAGGTATGCACTACAAAAGAACGGTTTGAGGTATTAAAATGCTTTCGTGACAATGGGATACCTACTATAGTATGGTTTAGCCCTGTTTTACCATTTATCAACGATACAGAGGAAAACCTTAGAGGTATCCTTGATTATTGCTTTGAGGCAAAGGTTAAGGGTATATTGTGTATGGGCATAGGAACTACCATCCGAGATGGCAGCAGACAGCATTTTTATCATGCATTAGATCAACATTTTCCAGGGATGAAAAGGAGGTATATAAATCAATTTGGTAACAGCTATCAATGTGCTAGTGAGAATAATGAGAGACTAATGAATCTATTTCATACCCAATGTGAAAGACAAGGAATACTTCATGACGTAGAGGCTATATTTACGTATCTACATGAATTTCCAGAGTCGTATGAACAATTAAGTCTATTTTAGTCTATGAATTTTGGGAGGGGAACTAATGTTGGAAGACAGGATAAAGAACGTGTTATATGAATTAGATGCAGATGTATGTGGAATAGGAGCCATTGATCGGTTTAGTAAGGCACCAGAAGGCTTCTCGCCACTGAATCTATATGAGGATTGTAAATCGGTAATATCCTTTGGGGTTGCTTTGCCAAAAGGCCTCATGAATGTTGAACCAAGACTACTTTATGGATATTTTAATGCTGAGGTATGTAAGATAGTGGATGCCATGGCTTTTAAGGCAGCGAAAGAAATTGAGAAGTTGTTTCGTGCAATCTGTGTTCCAGTCCCATGCGATGGGCCTAATGAATACTGGGATTCTCTTAATCTTACAGCAAAAGGTTTAATATCCATGAAACATACTGCTGTCGCTTGTGGCTTGGGTCAGATTGGAAAGAGTACGTTATTAATTCATCCTACCTATGGAAATCAATTAACAGTAGGTGCTATTCTTACTAATTTGGAATTGAAATCAGATCCATTATGTGAGAAACTATGTATTCCTAGTTGTAAAAAGTGTCTAGAAGCTTGTCCTGTTCATGCCTTACGAAATGGGGTGGTTGAACAAAAACTATGCAGACAAAATACATATAAAACTACAGCAAGAGGGTTTGACACTGTAGAATGTAACCTGTGTCGTAATATCTGTCCTATGAAATTTGGCAAATAAAAGGTTAATATGAGCAACTTGGGATTTACAAACGTATGTGATAAGCATTGAACCTGGTTGCAGTTGCTAACTTAGCGGGAAATGCACTTGTGCAGCCCCCGGATGCTATTTCTTAAGGGAACGGGGCTACATACCAAACTATCCTTCTACCAGCGAGGCAACAATAAAGAAGTCGTGGACGATACCATAACAAAACCACCTGCTATATAAAACAGGTGGCTTTGTTTCTTTTATTGTTCTTTAACAAACTCATCAATTAATCTTTGTACATCATCGCTGCATCTTCGGCAACCCTTTGCTACTTTGGTTTTAGCTTGTACTTCCTCAAAGGTAGTTGCTCCATCTTTAACTGCTTTATATATATCGCCATTGGTAACCTTCATACAACGGCAAACTTTCTTATCCATATTCATAACATAGACTCCTTTTCTATATAAATATTATAATTTAAATTATACATAAATTATAGTAATCATTCCTATATTTAGCAAGAGATAAATTGTGTTAGTATTGGGAAATTATAGGTTTTGCATTATGTCGAGAAATTATTTGAAATTCAGACTAAAGTTGTATAAATAGACAAAAATGTATTGTTAAATATTAATATTGCTAAAAAAGTATTGCGTATATTTTAGCCTAGGTTATAATTAAGGTGTACTGAAGATGGAATAATGACTTGGATAATAAGTAGTAAAATCGGATAAATAAAATTTGAAGGATAGGTGGTAGGGAAATGAATAAGTTAGAAATGTTGTACGAGGGTAAGGCAAAAAAGGTCTTTAAGACTGACGTAGAGAATGTTTACATAGTAGATTATAAGGATGACGCTACTGCATTTAATGGTTTAAAAAAGGGAACTATTGTTGGAAAAGGTGTAGTTAATAACCGCATGTCAAATTTTATGTTCAGGATGCTTGAAAAGGAAGGAATTCCTACTCACTATGTAGAAGAATTAAGTGATAGAGAGACCGCAGTAAAACAAGTTACAATTTTACCACTAGAAGTTATTATTCGTAATATCGCTGCTGGAAGCTTTTCTAAGAAGCTTGGAATTGAAGAAGGAAGAAAGCTTCTTTGTCCTACGTTGGAGTTTAGTTATAAGGATGATGAGCTAGGTGACCCAATGATCAATGACTACTATGCCATTGCGATTGGTGCTGCTACGAGAGAAGACATTGATCGAGTAACAGAACTTACCTTCAAGATAAATGAAATCATGAGTAAATATTTCCTTACAATAGGAATTGAGTTAGTAGACTTTAAGATCGAATTTGGTAAAACTACAGATGGTGAGATTGTTCTTGCAGATGAGATTTCTCCTGATACATGTAGATTATGGGATGTGAATACCCATGCTAAATTAGATAAAGACCGCTTTAGAAGAGATATGGGAGATGTTGAGGAAGCCTATCTTGAAGTCGCAAAACGTATTGGTATTTTATAAATAGAAACGTATTTGGCTGTCGCAAGAGACTCTTAACAAGGCATAGCGGCGGCCTCTTTCATTCTTGAATAGTCAGGGTTGTTATGTTAGTATAAAATCAAGATTAAACAATAGAAAGGGTTTGCCATGAGTAGGATAGTAAGTGATTTTATTCCAGATGAACTTCATGAAGAATGTGGAGTGTTCGGTATTTATGATTTTGATGGAAATGATATAGCCTCTTCTATTTATTACGGATTATTCGCTCTCCAACACAGAGGCCAGGAGAGCTGTGGAATCGCAGTTAGTGATACAGAGGGACCAAAGGGGAAGGTTCGTTCCTGTAAAGGAATGGGTCTTGTGAATGAGGTGTTTTCTCCAGAAGCATTAGAAGGATTACATGGAGATATCGGTGTTGGCCATGTACGTTATTCTACAGCGGGAGCTAGTTGTGCTGAGAATACCCAACCTTTAGTCCTCAATTATGTAAAGGGTACCTTAGCTCTTGCCCATAATGGCAATTTAATAAATGCGTTGGAATTAAGAAAAGAATTAGAATATACAGGTGCAATCTTTCAGACCACCATTGATTCTGAGGTGATTGCCTACCATATAGCAAGGGAAAGACTTAAAACAGCAACGGTGGAAGATGCTGTACATAACGCCATGAAAAAGATATCAGGGGCATATTCCTTGATTGTCATGAGTCCTCGTAAACTGATTGGAGCAAGAGATCCATTTGGTTTTCGTCCACTTTGTATAGGAAAACGTGACAATACCTATATCTTAGCCAGCGAAAGCTGTGCTTTGGATGCAGTTGGTGCAGAGTTTATAAGAGACGTAATTCCAGGGGAAATCGTTACTATTTCAAAGGAAAAAGGCATTGAGTCCAATACCTCCCTTTGTCAGCCAGAAAAGGCAAAATGTATCTTCGAATATATTTATTTTGCACGACCAGATAGTTATATCGATGGAGTGAGTGTCTATAATTCTCGAATTATGGCTGGCAAAATTCTTGCGCAGACACATCCAGCAGATGCAGATATCGTTGTTGGAGTTCCTGATTCTGGGAATGCAGCAGCTCTTGGGTTTGCCTTAGAGTCCGGATTAGAATTTGGCATGGCTTTTGTGAAAAATAGTTATGTGGGAAGAACATTTATTAAGCCAAAACAGTCTGTTAGGGAGTCTGCAGTAAAGATTAAATTAAATGTTTTAAAGGAAGTTGTTAGTGGTAAACGCGTAGTAATGATAGATGACTCTATCGTTCGTGGTACTACTAGTGAACGAATCGTACGTATGTTAAAGCAGGCTGGAGCTACAGAAGTACATGTAAGAATCAGTTCCCCTCCATTTTTGTATCCTTGCTATTTTGGAACCGATGTACCATCTTGTGACCAGTTAATTGCCCATAACAACAGTATTGAGAAGATTTGTGAAATGATTGGAGCAGACAGTTTAGGGTATTTGGATGGAGAACGCCTTAGGGAATTAGTAGAGGGAGATACTGGATATTGTAATGCCTGTTTTTCAGGAAAATATCCAATAACCCCACCAGAAGAAGACATTCGTGGAGAATATGAGTGTTAGAAAAGGATCCCATCTTTTCTTTTTTGATAATATTTGATACAATTGTTGTGATAAAAAATGTTGGTTTATGGAAAACATAAGATTAATAAAGGTTTTTGTCCTAAGGAGGTTACAATGAGTAACGATAAATATGTTAGCCCTTTTTCGGAGCGTTATGCAAGCAAGGAGATGCAATATATCTTTTCTCCTGATATGAAATTTAGAACCTGGAGAAAGCTTTGGGTTACTTTGGCAGAAGTAGAGCGTGAGCTAGGTTTAAATATTACTAAGGAACAGATTGCTGAGTTAAAGGAACATCAGAATGATATTAATTATGAGGTAGCAAAAGAACGTGAAAAGGAATGTCGCCATGACGTTATGAGTCATGTATATGCCTATGGAGTACAATGTCCAAAGGCTAAGGGAATCATTCATCTTGGGGCAACCTCCTGTTACGTTGGTGATAATACCGACATTATTGTGATGACAGAAGCGTTAAAGCTTGTGAAAAAGAAGTTGGTTAATGTCATTGATAAGTTAGGTCGTTTTGCTATGGAATACAAAGAACTTCCAACACTTGCTTTTACACATTTCCAACCAGCCCAGCCTACTACTGTGGGTAAGAGAGCTACCTTATGGATTCAAGAGTTAGTCCTTGATTTAGAGGATATAGATTATGTTATTGAGAATATGAAGCTCCTTGGTTCTAAAGGAACTACTGGTACCCAAGCGAGTTTCTTAGAGCTATTTGATGGCGATTATGAAAGAGTAAAGAGAATTGACTCTATGATTGCTGAGAAGTTAGGCTATAAGGAGTGTATGGCAGTTTCAGGCCAGACCTACAGCCGTAAGATCGATACAAGAGTGGTTAATGTATTAGCTGGTATTGCAGCTAGTGCTCACAAATTCTCCAATGACATCCGTCTTCTACAGCATTTAAAAGAAGTGGAAGAACCATTTGAAAAGGGACAGATTGGATCTTCGGCGATGGCTTATAAGAGAAATCCAATGAGAAGTGAGAGAATAGCCGCTTTGTCTCGCTATGTTATGATAGATGCCTTAAATCCAGCCATTACTTCAGCAACACAGTGGTTTGAGAGAACTTTAGATGATTCTGCAAATAAGAGAATTAGTATTGCAGAAGCCTTCTTAGGTATCGATGGAATTCTGGATTTATATTTAAATGTCGTAGATGGTTTAGTTGTTTACTCTAAGGTAATTGAGAAACACCTTATGGCAGAGCTTCCATTTATGGCTACAGAAAATATAATGATGGATGCTGTGAAAGCCGGTGGAGATAGACAAGAGCTTCATGAGAGAATCCGTACTCTTTCCATGGAGGCTGGTAAAAATGTAAAGGTAGAGGGCTTAGATAACAATCTTCTAGAATTAATTGCAGCAGACCCATCCTTTAATATGACCTTAGCGGATCTTAAGAATACGATGGATCCTAAGAAGTACATTGGCTGTGCTAATAGACAGGTGGATGACTTTATGGAGAATGTGGTATTCCCAATTCTTGAAGAGAATGTAGACCTATTAGGTGTAGACGTAGAGATTAATGTATAGAAATTACTAAAAAAGATTGAAACGATGTTGTGAAAAAGGTACTATGAGTCTAAGTAAGACTTATAGTACCTTTCTTATATGTGTTGATTAACCGATACAAATATGGAAATAATATAGTAAGGGAGAAAATCTCTTATTTGACCAAGGATATTACATTTTCTTTACTTTCGTAGCCCCCATTACTTTTACTTATCCTCAATGTTACTTTTTTAGAATTAAACTGTAACAAATGGATTAGTGCTATAACAACTTGTGCGTAGTTACAGAGCACTAATTGTAATGTAAGCAATTCAATTGTTGTAATAGCAATCACCTGCTTTCGCAAAGACTAAAAGCAGAAGAAAAGTGCAATACCTTGGCTACATATATAATAGTGTATTACGAATTTTGCAACCAACTAAGATTTTTTACGGGTTATATAGTGAAGTGAAAAGATAGGGGGGTAACGATGGAAGACCAAGAGATTGTGGATTTATACTGGAAGAGGGACGAAACTGCCATTGAGGAGACCACAAAGAAATACAATCACTACCTTATAAAGATTGCCTACAATGTTCTTTTTGATCTGGAGGATAGTATGGAAAGTGTGAACGATACCTATTTTAAGGCTTGGAATGTCATGCCACCACATAGACCAGAGTTTCTTTCTACTTTTTTAGGAAAAATCACGAGGCAAGGGTCCATAGATATTTTACGTAAGAAAAATAGTGATAAACGGGGGAAATCCCAGTACATACTGTCTTTGACAGAATTAGAAGACATAGTTGCCTCAGGAAAATCTCCAGAAGATAAGATTGTTCTTAAAGAGCTTGGATGCTCTATCAGTGCATATTTAAGAGAGCAAAAGGAGGAAGCATGCAATATTTTTATTTGCAGATATTACTTTATGGACTCTATTAAAGATATTGCAAGCTATTTTGGTACTAGCCAAAGCTCTATCAAGAGTAGGTTATTTCGACTACGAAATGGGCTAAAGGAGTATCTTAACAAGGAGGGTTATGAGTTATGAAGTCAGAGAAAATGAGTGAGGCAATAGGACTAATTGATGATGAATTGATTGAAAAAGCAGATAAAAAGAGAAAAAAAAGAGGAGTTAGCAGGCTTTTTAGGATGTCTGCTATGGCGGTAGCAACAGTAGCGCTAGCTTCATCCATATGCCTTGTATTAGTGGAGATTATGAGCAAAGTAGAACCAACCACTGTGTATGCTATCTCGGAAGCGAAATATCCAGATACCGTAGCATATCCAAAGGAAGAAGACTTCATAGATGCTAAAACAGGAGAAGTAGATTATGAGGGATATGAAGAGAAATATATGGAGTGGAATGAAGCCCGTCGAAAGCAAAACAGTTATGCACAGGATTACACCGATGGAATGAAGAATTACTGTAAAAACACCACGAAGCAATTCTTATATGGGTCAGAGGAGGAGAATCAAACCTATTCGCCTCTGAATGTCTATATGGCATTGAGTATGCTAGCTGAGGTGACAGATGGCAATAGCAGAAAACAGATTCTTTCTTTGCTTGGAGAAAACTCTATAGAGAATCTTCGAACACAGGCCAATGCTCTTTGGAATGCCAATTATATTAATGATGGAGCAACCACTAGTATTTTAGCCAATTCATTTTGGTTAAATGATGAGAGAGAATATAATAAGAAAACCCTTACTACGTTAATGGAGCAATACTATGCATCCTCTTATCAAGGAGAAATGGGTTCTGAGGGATATGACAAAAAGCTACAAGACTGGTTAAGCGAGCAAACAGGTGGGTTGCTAAAGGACCAGGCTTCTGAAATTAAGATGAAGCGAGAAACGATTATGGCTTTGGCTTCAACCATTTATTTTAATGCCAAATGGAGTGAAGAATTTTTCGAGGCAGAGACAAAAAAAGCTACTTTTCATGGGTATAATAAGGCCGTGGAGACAGATTTTATGAATCAAAGCTTTATGGATACGTATTATTGGGGTAAAAACTTTGGGGTAGTAGAAAAGAAATTTCAAAATGGGGGAAGTATGTGGTTAGTGCTTCCAGATGAGACGACTACTGCGAAAGAATTGCTAGAGAGTGATGAAGTCTTTCAAATGATTGATATGGGAGATGGATGGAAGGAACAAAAAGAATTAAAGATTAATCTTTCTATGCCAAAATTTGATGTTACATCTGACTTTGACCTTTCTGATGGATTAAAGAAGCTTGGTGTCACAGACGTATTTGATGAGGCAGTTTCTGATTTTTCACCTATGACTGAGAATGCCAAGGGAATCATACTTAGTAAGGCCAGTCATGCAGTGCGTGTACAGGTGGATGAGGAAGGTTGTTCCGCAGCTGCATTTACCGTTCTTCAGATGGTGGGAACATCTGCACCAGCCGATGAAGTAAAAGAAATTGACTTTGTCCTAGATCGACCATTTTTATTTTTCATCACAGGTGCTGATGGGCTTCCTCTCTTTGCAG
>JAEZQN010000259.1 GCA_023441145.1 Bacillota bacterium | reverse complement strand
ATGGAGCATCTATGATGGCAACCAAGCTGAGAATTCCACAAATTGTTATAGGATTAACTATAGTAGCATTTGGTACGAGCGCTCCTGAGGCTGCCATTAGTATTAGCGCGGCTTTAAAAGGAAGTACCGGAATTGCCATTGGTAATGTAGTTGGAAGTAATAGTATGAATATCCTTTTGATACTTGGGATATCAGCGTTAATCATTCCTCTGAAGGTATCAAAATCTACTGTTTATTACGAGATACCATTTGTTATTATCATTAGTATATTATTGGTTCTCTTTGGAGTGGTTAGTGGTGAACTGGGTAGGCTTGCTGGTATCATATTTTGGGCGTTATTTATCTTATTTTTTATCTATTTAACTTATACTGCAAGACAAGGTGCCAATGAGGCAAGTGTAGAGACAGGGCAGGAGGGGAAAAAGCCAATGGCTTGGCCACTTCTTGTTATAATCACAATACTTGGTTTGGGTGCTATTATTTGGGGTAGTGATATTACTGTGAACAGTGCGAAATATATCGCTACAAGAATCGGGCTAACGGATCGTGTCATCGGTCTAACAGTTGTAGCCTTTGGAACCTCATTACCAGAGCTCATGACTTCTACAGCTGCAGCAAGAAAAGGAAATAGTGATATTGCTATAGGTAATATTGTAGGAAGTAATATTTTTAACATCCTATTTGTGTTAGGTACAACCTGTCTCATAACAACAGTACCTTACCAGAGAGAATTCATTGTAGATGGATTGGTATGTATTGCAGCTACTATTATACTTCTGGTCGGGGTTTTAAAGAATCGACAGTTAACAAAAGGGACGGGCATTATTATGCTTATTACCTATGGTGTTTACTTTATATATTTATTGATGAAATAGGAGAATATTATGTCGCTTTTAATTACAATTGTGGGATTAATTTTATTTGTTGTACTCACCTCATATCCCATACTTATTCTTCCCCATATGATACAAAGACCAGACTATACACCTTTTGACAACCATTACTATGCCCATCGTGGGCTACATAATAATTCAGGAAATGCACCAGAGAATTCTCTTAAGGCATTTCGCTTGGCTTTAGAGTCTGGCTATGGTATTGAATTAGACATTCGACTTTCTAAGGATAAGATACCGGTAGTGTTTCATGATGATACGTTAAAGCGTATATGTGGAATAGAAGGAAGAGTAGAAGATTATACCTGTAAGGAATTAAAAAGATTGGCGCTATGTAATAGCAAAGAGACGATACCAATGCTAAAAGAGGCCTTACATGAGGTAAATGGCAAAGTACCTATCATCATCGAGTATAAAATCAAAGGTGGAGATTTATCCTTATGTGAAGAAGCAGAGAAGGTTCTAGCAACTTATAATGGGGTATATTGTATGGAATCCTTTAACCCTTTGGCTCTTAGATGGTTTAAGAAAAATAATAAAGCTATTGTAAGAGGACAGCTCTCTACAGATTTTTCGAAAGAGAAAAACAAGGGAAATCGTATCATGTATTGGTTACTTAGTAGATTGCTATTTAATCGAATTGGAAAGCCTGATTTTATAGCCTATCAGTATAAGTATCCACACAAAGCCTCTCTTGCCATTGTTAGGGACCTATATAAGCTTCCAACTGCTGCCTGGACTATAACGAACCAGGAAGATTTAGATGCTAGTAAAAGGTATTTTAGATATATCATATTTGACAGCTTTATACCGAAACAGTAAATTTTGAATGATTACATTGTAGATTTCTTATGAAAGTTATCAAGTCATTATAGTAATAAGCCATAAAATATAGTCTAAGTGACAAAAAAGGAGAACATAATGAAAGTAGATAGTATCATTTTTGATTTGGATGGGACACTATGGGATTCTAGTGAACAAGTAGCAGAATCGTGGAATATAGTTTTAAAGCAACATGGGATCAATATAGTGCTAAACAAGCAGGATATTATGGGTGCTATGGGAATGCTAATGAAGGATATAGTAAGAAAACTATTACCAAATGAAGAAGAATCCGTAAGATTAGATGTTTTAAATGACATATGCTCCTATGGAAGTGAGTATATAAGTAAAACTGGTGGAATTTTATTTTCAAATGTAGAGAAAACCTTAAAGGAGTTATCTAAGCAATATAAGCTTGCTATTGTAAGCAACTGCCAAGCAGGGTATATAGAGGCCTTTTTTAAAGCTCATAACTTAGACAAATACTTTGTGGATTATGAGAATCCGGGTAGAACAGGGCTTGATAAGGCAGGAAATATAAGTCTAGTAGTAGAACGAAATGGTTTTTTGCATCCAATATACGTAGGGGATACGTTAGGGGATCAACTTTCTGCAAAAAAAGCTGGAGTACCTTTTATCTTTGCTTCCTATGGATTTGGTGAAGTGAATGAATATGAGGGAAAGATTACTTCCTTTGAAGAATTACCTAGATTATTACAGCAATAAGTTAAAGCACCAAAACATATTTAATAATGTTTCGGTGCTTTTCTTTATTTGGATTTTGTTTTTGTTTTAAATAGAATACCTAATGTGCCAGGGCCACAGTGGCTAGAGATGGTGCAACTGGCTTTGGTAACATAGATATTATCAAAATGCATAACACTGTTTATGGTTTCTTTTACAATATCGATATATTTCTGATCAATAGAAGAGTGAGTGATAAAGATACGGTTAGTCACAATGTCTGGGTATTGCTGTAATTTGTCTTTTACATAATGAACTAAAACCTTTTCTAAATTGCCTCGATATTTTTTGCCTACGTTCATTCCTCCACTGGTATTATCCACTTCTATACAAGGCTTTAGGCTTAATAGATTAGCCCCTAACTTAGCAACAGAGGAGCATCGGCCTCCAGCGTGAAGAAAGGTAAGAGTATCTACAATAAAGCTGGCATGGTATTGCTCTGTAGACATATGAAGAACATCATAGATTTCCTTGGCACTTTTCCCAGCTTTCATCATATCTGCTGCATCTAGTACTTGAAGCCCAATCCCAGTAGACAAACTACAGCTATTGATTGGGTAAACACCAGGTAATTCCTCTGCAGCTAATTTACAGTTCTGATAGGAACTAGAAAGAGCGCTTCCTAGGTTGAAATGCACAACTTCGTGACCTTTATCTGTAAAAACCTTTAGATAATTTATATATTCATCTACATTTATAGCTGAAGTCTTAGGAAGAACTTTGCGGTCAAAGTATGCTTTATAAATATCTTCTGGTGTAATATCTACATTATCAAGATATTCTTTATCCTCTAGTATAATGTGATAAGGGAAGTAGTGGACATTGTAATCTTCCTTTAGCGTAGTGCCTAGATCACATGTGCTGTCAGCACTTAATATAATTTGGCTCATTGGTTACTATCACTCCTACTGTTAGAATTTAACCTATACTGATATCAATATTAATATAAAAATACTCTTGTGTCTAGGCAGATTGGAAAACATTAATAATTTATGTCTTTATTTAAGATTGATGTCGATATTATTATTGATACTGAGATTATTTTCGCAATAGAGGATAAAAGGTATGAAAAAAAGAGAAAAATATATCTTATTTTGTATTGTTGGAATGTTATCCCTAATCGCTATGTTTTTAATAGGCGGATATCATAGTCAAGCTGCTACAAGTAAAGCTGTTAGTGTCGTTCTCAAAAAAACTAGTAGCTGGGAGAGTAATGGTATCTCTTATTCTGGGTGGGAATTTACAGTGACCAATGGCTTGAATAAGAGTATAGGGAGCTGGAGTGTAAGACTTCCAGTAACAGGAAAAGAAAAAATCAGTCAACTTTGGAATAGCACCGGAACTATATCAAATCACTATTTAGAGTGCAAGTCTATGTCCTATAATGGGACTATTACTTCTGGGAATAGTGTAAGCTTTGGAGGGGTTTTTACTGAGGCAGAGAATTTTAATATAAACTCTTTGGAGGTAATCTATGAATTACAAAGTACCAATGTAACTCAGACAAACGAGCCCTCGACCACTAAGGAAAACTCAACAAAGTATAAGGAGATTACGATTCCTAAAGCAACTACAAATGACTGGCTATATGCGAAAGGGAATAAAATAGTTAACAAAAATGGGACGCAGGTCTTTCTAACAGGACTAAATTGGTTTGGATATAACACTGGAACCAATTGTTTGGATGGACTTTGGTCCTCGGACTTAATTACTTCTGTAGAGTCTATTGCAGACAAGGGATTTAATCTGATTCGGGTTCCTATGTCCAGTGAATTAATACTGAATTGGAGGCAAGGGGTTTACCCAAAAGCCAGCTACAATGCTACGATTAATTCCTATTTAAATAATAAGAATAGCCTACAAATATTAGATTATTTTGTTTCTTTATGTCGAGCAAATGGAATAAAAATTATGTTTGGAATTCATAGTGCTAAAACCGACTCTCAAGGCCATCAATATCCTTTGTGGTACAATGGTTCTATTACAGAAAAAGATTATATCAACTCACTTACCTGGTTAGCAAAGCGGTATTATAATGATGATACTGTCATTGCTTTTGATTTGAAAAATGAACCTCATGGTGGAGCAAATGATACCAATAAGGCCATTTGGAACAACAGTAAGAGTAAAAACAATTGGAAGTATGTAGCCGAGAAGACAGCACTTCAGATTCTTAAGGTGAATCCTAATGCACTGATTATCGTAAGTGGTATAGAAATCTATCCAAAGAATATTAAACAGAATAGTAATTATTCTTCCAAAAAGGATAAGGACTATTATTACAATTGGTGGGGAGGTAATCTTCGAGGAGTAAAAGACTATCCTATCAATTTAGGTAAGTATCAGAATAAGCTGATTTATAGTCCCCATGATTATGGTCCATCGGTATATAATCAGCCTTGGTTTCAAAAAAACTTTACGTATCAATCCTTAATGAAGGATTGTTGGAAGGACAACTGGTTTTATATACATCAACAGAGCATTGCTCCATTATTTATCGGAGAATGGGGTGGGGATATGACAGAGCCAAATCTAAAGTGGATGACCTATTTAAGGAAGTTGATTAAAAC
>JAEZQN010000217.1 GCA_023441145.1 Bacillota bacterium | reverse complement strand
ATAACTATTCAAAAGGACACTAAACCTAATTTAACAGAATTATATTCAGAAGATGATAAGATTATATTAACTTATAAAGATAATACGATTAAGATCCAAGAGAATGAGCTAGGATATCTAGAATTTACAGATTCTACGGAGAATGTAATTCCCTTTGAATTATATTCCGTGATTGAAGAGAATGTTCCTGTGATTACGCCACAAGATGAGAGGTTTTCTGGCATCTTAATTGCTGATTACGCAGATACAGATGAAGGTATCTGTGTACAAGTAGATGGAGTCAATTGGGTGTTCAAAATGGATAATGAATCAGATAAGTATTTATATTTTAATCATTTTGGAAGATACTTATCAATAAGAAATCCAGAGTCTAGTTTTTTGGAAGATTACTCATCATTTGCTACAGGTCGTGGGTATATTTGGTCGAGAACGATTCCGCTGTTACGAAATCATATTATTCTTGGGAGTGGAGCAGACTCATTCATCTTTGAATTTCCACAAGATGATTATTTGGGACTCTATCATAATGGATTTGCCACTAATCTTATGACGAAACCACATAATTGGTTTTTACAAATAGGAGTGCAAACTGGTGTACTTTCCCTTATTTGCATCCTAGTATTCTTTGGGATTTATATCGTACAAAGTATACGATTATATATGAAGAGCAAACCAGAAGATTCGTTATCTGTGATGGGAGCATCTATATTCATAGGAATTATTTGCTATCTGGTTAGTGCGATTTCTAACGATTCCAGTATAACAATTGCACCTGTTTTTTGGGTAATTACTGGTTTGGGTTATGTAATTAATCGAAGGATTAAAGAGAAAAGTGTATAAAGATATGTCAACATAACCTTAATTGAATTTATAAAGGATTATAAGGCATATGCTGCAGAAAATTCTTGCTTTATGTATAGTTCAAAGGTATAATTATTTTAGTTATAATGATTATTAGATAACATTTTGAGTAGATATTGCTAGAGTATTGAGGATTATTCGTTAGGTAATATGTACTGCCTTTGTAAATAGAAAACTTGTGTTTAGAGCGTTTGCTTTTACACAAGTTTCTTTTCTGTATAAGAAGAATAGAACACAAAGTTGGAGATTGTATATGGAAGATAGTGTAATTGTGAAACATAAATTAACAAAGAGGCAACTAAGATATCTACATATGAAAAGAGTAATAGGACTGATACTTAGTTGTGGTGCCATCGTTATTTTGAGTCCTCTATTACTTTTGTTGTGTATGGCAATAAAAATCGATTCACCAGGACCAATTTTATTCAAGCAAAAGAGAGTGGGAAAAAATAAGAAACTCTTTGATATATATAAATTTAGAACAATGCGTATTGATGCACCCAAAGATATGCCAACACACATGCTAACAAAACCTGACCAATATATAACAAGAATAGGGAAATTCCTGCGTAAAACAAGTCTTGATGAACTACCTCAACTTTTTAATATTATAAAAGGTGATATGTATATTGTATCTAGTAGACCGAGTTTGTGGAATCAGTATGATCTAATAGCGGAAAGGGATAGATATGGAGTTCATGTAATAGCACCTGGTCTAACGGGATGGGCACAGATTAATGGAAGAGATGAGTTGGAAATAGCAGTTAAAGCAAGATATGATGGAGAATATATACAGCAAATGAGCTTTTTGTTTGATTGTAAATGTATTATTAAAACTCTAACTTCAGTGATAGGACATAAAGGTGTTGTCGAGGGTGGAACGGGGACAATTAATAAAGAAAAATAAAGGATGTATTATGAAAAAAATTATTATTACTGGATCCAATAGTTATATTGGTATATCTACAGAGAACTGGCTCAATAAATTTTCGGCAAGATATCAGATAAAAACACTTGATATGATGAATGAAGAGTGGAGAGAATATGATTTTTCTGGTACGGATGTGGTCTATCATGTTGCGGGTATTGCCCATGCAGATACTGAGAAAATTACAGAGCAACAGAAGAGTCTATATTATAAAGTTAATACGGACCTTGCCGTGGAGGTGGCTAGAAAAGCTAAGGCTGCAGGTGTAAAACAGTTCATATTCATATCTTCTATGATTGTATACAGTGGATGTGAGGATAAATATATTACAAAAGCTACAACCCCAAAACCTCAGAATTTTTATGGAGATAGTAAGTGGTTAGCGGATCAAAAAGTTAGAGAGTTAATGGATAGTACTTTTAAAGTCGTAGTATTACGGCCACCAATGATTTATGGTAAAGGTTGTAAGGGGAATTATAAGCAACTAGCAAAAATAGCGAGTACGGTACCGCTATTTCCTGCATACTCAAATAAAAGATCAGTTCTTTATATTGACAATTTGTGTGAATTTGTAAGGTTAATGATTGATAATGAAGAATCAGGCATCTTCTTTCCACAGAATGCAGAGTATGTAAGAACTTCGGATATGGTAAAGATAATTGCAAAAGTTAAGAAACATAGAATTTTGATCGTTCCGGGATTCTCATGGTTAATAAAGTTATTGAAGCATCTTCCGGGGAGATTTGGTAAATTAGCTAACAAAGCATTTGGCGATTCGGCATATGACATGTGTATGAGCACGTATAAAGAGAATTATAGG
>JAEZQN010000163.1 GCA_023441145.1 Bacillota bacterium | reverse complement strand
TCTTTCGTAAGAAGTGCAGAAGCAGTTAGAGAAATCCGTGGGATTTTAAAAGATTGTAACTCAGATATTGCAATTATTTCTAAAATAGAGAATGAAGAGGGTATTCAAAATATTGATGCCATTATTGAAGAGTCTGACGGAATCATGGTAGCTAGAGGTGATCTGGGAGTAGAGATTCCAATTGAAAGTATACCAAAGATGCAGAAAGAAATTATTAAAAAATGTAATGATGCGTTTAAACCGGTTATCACTGCTACACAAATGTTAGATTCTATGATTCGTAATCCAAGACCAACAAGAGCTGAGATTACAGACGTAGCTAATGCCATTTATGATGGAACAGATGCTATCATGCTTTCCGGAGAAACAGCAATGGGTAAATACCCAATCGAGGCTGTAAAAATGATGGTAAAAATAGCGAAAGAAACTGAACAAAACCTTGATTATGAAGCTTTAATTGAGTCAAGAGCAGGACTTCGCTCAAAAGGTGTATCTAGTGCAATTTGTTATTCTTCTGTAACAACTGCCCGTACATTAAACTCAAAGGTAATTGTAGCTACTAGTATCTCTGGTTTTACTACAAGAGTATTATCTAAGTTCCGTCCTCAAGCGAATATTGTTGGACTTTCTCCAATTGAAAGAACAAGACGTAAAATGCAGATTTTATGGGGTGTTACTCCAGTTCATGCAAAAGAAGTAAACGATACAGATAACTTATTAGAGGAAGCAACCCGCAAAGCAGTAGAATTAGGATATGCGAAAAAGAATGACACGGTAGTATTAACTGCTGGTGTTCCAACCGCGAAAACTGGCGTTACCAATATGATTAAAGTGGTTGAAATAGACTAAATTGGGTACCTGGAAACATTTTGTTTCCAGGTGCTTTACATATTTATGAATTATAGGTAAAATTATTCTTGGATAATGTAAAAAACGAGGTGAATCATGGTATATATTAATTTTATAGCGGTTATAACAATATTAGCCTTATATTATTTCTACCAACAATATGTACAAACAGGATATATTGGTAATTATGGAAGTAATCAGTTGTTTTCTAACAAGTATAAATTAAGATTAGTAATCGTAGGTTCCATCTTAATTAAAATGTTGGCTTCAGTTATATACTTTGGTTTTCCAGAGGATATGGGGTGTTTCTATTCGTGGTCTACTAACACAGCACAGAATGGTCTTTCTTCATTTTATAATCAAAGCTTTGCCGACTATCCACCTGGGTATGTTTATGTATTATATCTTTTGGGACATATCATTAATTTGTTTAGGATATCTTTTGATTCGCCACTAGTGGCAATTATACTCAAATTACCTGCTGTTCTTTGTGATGTTTTAGCAGGATACTTTATTTATAAAATAGCTAGAAAAAGATTTAAGGAGAGTACAGCAATTATCTGTTTACTCCTTTATGTTTTTAATCCAGCCATTTTAATTAATTCCTCTGTATGGGGACAGGTTGATAGTGTTCATACGTTGTTAGTATTGATTATGCTATATTCCTTAACAGAAGAGAAATATCCTGTTGCAATCATGTCATTTGCATTTGGAGTCTTAATAAAACCTCAAACAGCCTTCTTTTTCCCAATCTTATGCTTTGTATGTTTTAAGGGGGCCTTCCTAAAGCAAGTAAATGCTCGTTATAAATTTAGCTTTAACTCTAGTAAATTTACTAAAATTCTTATTTGGGCATTCCTTGGAATTGGGACCATGTTCTTACTCATGTGTCCATTTGGGATTACAAAAGTAATGGATCAATATCTAAATACAGTAGGTTCCTACGAGTATGCATCTGTGAATGCTTATAATATTTGGGAACTCTTCGGACAAAATTGGATTGAACAAACCAATACACTACTAGGAATACCATTTTATGTGTATGGCTATACAGCTATTGTAGTGGCTGTTATATTATCTGGAGTTCTATATTTTAATAGTAGAATTAAGGAAGACACCAAAATATTTTTGTCTGCTGCCTTTTTAGTTATAACCATATTTATGTTCTCTGTACGTATGCATGAGCGCTATATGTATCCAGCATTAGTTTTATTACTTATTGTATATTTAACAAGACCTAACATTAAGATGTATTTGGTATATGCTTTATTTTCTGTAGCTCATTTTTATAATGTATGCCATGTCTTATTCTTTTTTGATAACGAGAATTTTGACTGGGAGGCCGTTGTACCAAAAACGATAGCTTTCTTCACCCTAGTTGTCTATGGTTTTTTTGTTTACGTCATCTATTCGTATTGTAAAAAGGATAAAGATACGGATTTAGAGGAAGCAAAGAAGATAAATTATGAAAATAAAGAGGATAATGTTATGGAAGGGAACAGAACTGAGAACAAGTACACAGATTCAACAGTGAATAATTCAGATAAAAAAGTAAAAGAAGGAATCTTTAGGTCCCAAGAGAGAAGTAAGTTTACTAAAAAAGATTGGCTGATCATGCTTTCTATAACTGTAGTATATGCCATTATTGCCTTTTATAATTTAGGGTTTAACTATGCACCTACTACTGAGTATGTCGTGGAAAATCAAGATTTAAGTTTAGAGTTTGAATTTCCGGAGGGGACTAAGCTTGGAAAGATAAGTATTTACAATGGGTATTATGAAGATAGAGAGTTTAAGATTGAGTGCTTTGATACAGATCAAGAGCAATGGGTACGCATAGCATCTAACAGTACGGATAATCGATATCCAGTATTTACTTCTGTTTTTAAGTGGAATTCTCTGTCTCTTACCTCTACCAATGATCCAAAAGATCAGGATACGTATAATGTAGATACAAAGAAAGAGATTGAGACAACACCTATTAGTGGTAATATCAACCGTGTGAAGCTTACTACCAAAAGTTTATATGATCCGACAGTGCTCTTAGAGATTGTATTCCTTGATTTGGATGGAAATATAGTAATGCCATCGAATGGTAGCCAGTATCCTGAACTTTTTGATGAACAAGAGATGTATGATTCAACAGAATCTTATCGAAGTGGAACGTATTTTGATGAAATATATCATGCTAGAACAGCCTACGAGTTTTTACATGGGTTACCTACCTATGAGTGGACTCATCCGCCACTAGGGAAAATCCTTATAGCAGTAGGTGTATCTAT
>JAEZQN010000392.1 GCA_023441145.1 Bacillota bacterium | reverse complement strand
AGCTACTTCAGAGGAAATATTTATCATTCATTTGAAGGATTCTAATGATATTGCTCTAGCTAAATCCTCCTTAGAAAGTCGAATTGAAACTAGACGGACTGCCTTTAATACATATCTACCTTCAGAGGTAGCAAAAATTGACAAAGCACAGATTACCTCTTACAGAGATTATATTGCCCTTATCATCTGTCCAACCACTCAAAGTACAGTAGATGCTTTTTTGCACTTTTTTACAAAATAAACATATGTAAACTGTCCACCCCAATATTTCGAGAATTATTGTCATAGGATTGTCATCTCACATAAAACAAGCCAAGAAACGCCGTAAATTCGACATTTCTTGGCTTATATACATTATTCTATGGCAATAACTATGATTTTAAGTGCTCATATCCGTAGAGCTTTGCAGCACTTATAGGTTCTGTCTCAATCCAACGGGCAGCCATAAGGATACAGAATGTGGTACTATTTTTAGCATATTGTGGGTTATACTCAAAAAAGTTTTTAGGATGCGATTGATTATTCATAAAACAAGCCTGTGGATACCGTTTTCCACTGTGATAATCCCTAAAAGGTACAATAATGTCGGAGACAGTTTCACCCGGCCAGCCGTTTGATATCAGATATTGTGACCAATTTCCTTTACTTTGTTCTGGTTTATAATCTGCGTATAGAGCACCAAAGTAATCATCATTCAAAGCCTTCCAATCACTATAACCTGCATAGTTTGAATTAGCTAATTCCTCCATATAGTCAAAAACCTGTTTGCTTGTTTTGCCCTCTGGTGAAAAAGAGCTTTCTGCTTTGCCAAATTCAATATTCTCCGAATAAAACATTACATCCCATTTGGTGTCAACCACGACATGTTTTTCAATAGGAGCGCACAGCAATTCTTCCTGCTCTGCTATCTGAGAATCAAAATGCTCAATACACTCCATAACAACCTCTCCAATCTTTCCAATTCCCCCCGAATCATCCTCTGAACTCTCTTCAAGTGCATGATAATATTCTACTCTTAAAAGAAGTATGATTTCTTGATACTTCTTGTAGAAATCAAATTGCGCCTTAACACGAGTATAATCGTAATTATCTAGAAACCGGTCTTCATACACAATCTCGCGCCAAAGTGTAATAAGAGATTTTTCACCAGCTAAACCCACGAGATGATTGTGGATAGTATCTGCATTGTCAACGATGCTATTTTCAATGCGATTAATTAGGGATTCACGCATTTTCTCAGGATTTGCTGGTGGATTTGTTACAAAATAATTTAAGTCCCGCTGAATCGTATCCACACTGGAAATCAGAGTATTCATTTGTGCTACCCGAGTTGCATACTCCGTCAATGCTTGTTGATGGGTAATTTTCTTGAGCATATCCTTTAGTTCATTTTGAATATTCTTTAGCTGTATACTGATTGCATTCAATTGGATAGACATTTCATTTAACTTAGTCTTCATTTCTTTCATGCCCTCTTTTATCTCAGCTAAATCTTCCGCGGTGTGGTCAGTTCCAAAGTCGACACCCGCCTTGCTAAGCCCCCATCCCATCAATTCTCCTCCGACATAGGACACAGCTCCCTTGGCAAGTTCCTTTGCAATTGTTGAACCCACACTTAACAGTAATTCCTCTTTAAACGGATGGGTTGTTCCATTTTCCATTTCTATCAAAAGCATATCTATAAAAGAATTAACGCCACCATTTTGGTTTGCTTCACTCATAAATTGAGTATTGCTAAAATACTCACCAGAAAGCTGTGTTCCGCTGGCAAGGTCAAACCATTGTGGTAATTCAAGAAAAGTCTTAACCGACAGAATAGCTTCCTCCAAGGTCAGCTGTGGATTCTTATCCATATAGGCTCCCACAACTGTCGTTGCAAAATTGATATAAATTTTATCCGAGTCCGCATTAAAGTCACGCACATCCGTACGAAGAACCGCATCAAATGCCTCTCCGTACTGCTCTCCTTTTTTCGCTACAATTCTGAAATCAGAGGGCAGTTCATTTCCTGTAAGAATAATTGCCCCTTGATCATCAGCAACAATACTTTCATCTTTGAGAATCTGCTCACCTTTCGTATTGTATATGCTTAATTCTGCCAAGGAAACTGGATCATTTGCATATACCCATCCAACCAATACTTTCTCAGATTCCGTTGGTTCATTCTCTTTGCAGGCAACTAAAACTGCAGGAATCATGACAATTAACGACAGAAGCCTTATAATCTTCTTCATTTTCATATGCCCTCCTTTATCCTATTCCTATCAACACATTGTTATGTAACATTAAAGTAAAATCTTCTTACCTCAACCTCTTTACCAATAATTTATTGTACTATGTACATTGATACAAATTAAATGACTGCAGTCATTATATCATATTTTTCTATAATATGTCAATATTCGTAGAGTATTCACTAAACTATAACAGCCTGTATCAAGAAAGAGTTTGGTATGCAGAACTCACGACTAGGGTGAATTGCATCAGCGACATTATCTATAGCATGGAAGCAAAAAAGAAGCAGGTGTGGAATGCTCCCTACCTGCTTCTTTTTGTTTATTCATTGATGTATTCTATAAATCGCATAAATCCATCTCTTCCATTTTTGTCCTGCTTATATACACCAGCATCCTCTAATACTCTAGTAAATACCTTACCAACTTCATCTTGAAGAATTTGTGCGATGTTATCCTTGTTAATTTCGTCATATAGCGGGACAAATGCCTTTGCCCAATCGGCATGCTTTGCGATTTCTTCTATCTTGGTAATGTCTTGTCCAGAAATAATGGCTTCTCCTAACAGTTCCATTTCTCTTTTCAGTCTTGCTGGTAATACCGCTAGTCCCATTACTTCAATCAGACCGATGTTTTCCTTTTTAATATGATGCAGATCACTGTGTGGATGGAATACCCCCATAGGGTGCTCCTCTGTGGTAATATTGTTACGCAGTACTAAATCTATCTCGTAATTCTCCCCAACTTTTCTAGCGATTGGGGTAATTGTATTGTGTGGAGTATCTCCAGTCTTCGCGAAGATAAAGCATTGCTCATCAGAGTAAGACCTCCATTTATCAAGTATTTTTATACTTAAGGAGATTAATCGTTCTGAGTCTTTTGAGCTTAATCGAATGACAGACATTGGCCATTTAACGATACCCGCTTTTACATCCTCATATCCCTTTAAGCTAAATTCTATCTCTAAAGGTGCCTTTTCCATAGCAAAGTGATAATTACCACCTTGAAAATGCTCGTGAGTTAGAATGGAACCACCTACAATAGGAAGATCTGCATTGGAACCAATCACGTAATGAGGAAATTGCTTTACGAAATCAAATAATTTTATAAAGGTAGTTTCATCGATTACCATTGGCGTATGGGTGGAGTTAAATAGAATACAGTGCTCGTTATAGTATACATAAGGAGAATACTGAAGAAACCAGTTCTCATTGTTCATAGTTACTGGAATCACTCTATGATTCTGCCGTGCTGGATGATTGATTCTTCCTGCATAACCCTCATTTTCTACACACAGTAAACACTTTGGATAACCAGCCTGCTTGGCATGTCTAGCTGCTGCAATTGCTTTTGGGTCCTTCTCTGGTTTCGAAAGATTGATTGTAATATCAATATCACCGTATTGTGTCGCGCTTTTCCATTTTAAATCCTGGCAAACACGATATCTTCTAATATATTCACTATCCATACTCAGCTTGTAATAATAGTTTGTGGCAACCTCAGGGGACTGCTTATACTTCGTATAAAATTTCTCCCTGATGGTGGATGGCCTAGCCACTAAAATTCCCATTATCTTTGTATCAAATAAATCCCTGTAGGTTGTGGTATTTTCCTCGATTAGGCCCTTTTCATAGGCGTAGTCTAACATATGAGAAAGAATATCCTCTAAATCCTCCACTGAAACTAAAGGAACTTCCTCTTCCTTATAGTCTTCTAGCTGAAAAAGCTCCATAAGCTGGTTTGTTATATAAATGGAATCTGACTCCTCTATTAGTCCTGTAAGAATTCCATATTGAACTAATCTGCTAATCTGTCTGTTTATCATGATGTCTCCTTTTCTTAGTCAGATACCTCTATTAAAATCCATTGGGATGTGTGCTGTGCCACTTCCAAGCACTTTCAATGATTCCGCCAATGTCAGTATACTCAGGCTTCCAGCCAAGAACCTTTCTAGCTTTTTCACTAGACGCTATTAAGACAGCAGGATCTCCAGCACGTCGTTCTGATTCCACTACCTTAATTTCCTTTCCAGTCACTCGTTTTGCTTCGTTTATCACCTGGGCTACTGTAAATCCAACCCCATTTCCAAGGTTGAAGATATTACTTTCATTTCCTTCCATCAAATACTTCACTGCTAGGATATGAGCTTGAGCTAAGTCTGTTACATGGATATAGTCTCTTACACAAGTACCATCCTCGGTATCGTAATCAGTACCATAAATTTGAATGGCGTCTCTTGTACCATTGGCTACTTGAAGAATGATTGGAATCAAATGACTCTCAGGGTTATGTGCCTCACCGATTTGAGCACTTTTATGTGCTCCACAAGCATTAAAATAACGAAGGGATACATATTTTAAGTTGTGAGCAACCCCTGCCCAGTGGAACATCTTCTCCATGGAAAGCTTTGTCTCCCCATAACAATTGGTAGGATTTGTTTGATTCTCCTCTTGAATCGGAATGTTTACTGGCTCTCCATACGTCGCTGCAGTAGAGGAGAATACCACCTTATCAATGCCATGGGCAATTAAGGATTCTAATAACACCTTGGTACCACATAGGTTATTGTCATAATACTTTAATGGGTTTACCATACTTTCTCCTACTAGAGAGTTGGCAGCAAAATGAATCACTGCATCGATGTCCCTTTCTTGGTCCAGTACATGATCTATGAAGTCTCTATTTCTTAAATCACCCTCATAAAAGGTAGCCTCTGGGTGAACCGCTTCCATATGACCTGTTTCTAGATTATCGATAATGACTACTTGATTCCCTTTATTAATCAATTCCCATACCGTATGAGATCCAATGTATCCTGCTCCACCTAACACTAATACTTTCATCTTTTGCCTCTTTTCTATGCCATTTGCATTCTTACGTATTTTTTCTTAGCTGATCACTTTGATTCCACCATATTTTCTAACCTTAAGTACATGACAAGAGTCCTTACCAAATACACGCTCTATATACTCTTTATAGTCATATACCACTTCATTTTTGATAAAACACTGAATAGTGCCCGCAAAGCCTCCACCATGTACTCTACATACCCCGTTTTCTCCAAGGAACTGCTCAGTGAGGGCTAAGGCTATGGACATGTTCTGGTGGTTCACATCATGATTGGTATATACATTCTGAAGATACTTAAAGGAGGAGTTTCCTGATTGTTTGATAACAGATAAAAAGTCATCAAATCTTTCATTCTCTAACGCTTTTATAGCTGCTTCTACATTTTTCTCTTCTTGATAGAAATGAAGCGCACGAAGAACGGCACGGCCACTTACCTTCTCTCTAATCTCAGGTATCTTCTCGATAAAATCAGATTCTTTCACCTGACGTAATACCTCTGCTCCCATACACTGAGCTACTTGCTTCATCTCAGATGGAATCAGACCATAATCCTCAGTAAGATCTGCGTGAGAGCCCTTTGTATCTACAATACACAAGCTGTATTTATATTTCTCAAAATCGATTTCTACCTGATGTACAGTTGGATTCTTTGGATTTTCAAAATCAATATGAATCAGGTTTCCTACAGAACATGCCATCTGATCCATAAGACCGCAAGGTTTCCCAAAATACACATTCTCTGCGTATTGTGCTACCTGAGCTAACTTAATTGGGCTAATCTGCATCTCATTAAATAGACCAGAAACTACCGTTCCAACTAAAACCTCAAAAGCTGCGGAAGAGGAAAGACCCGCTCCAATTAAAACATCGCTGGTAGTATATAGGTTAAACCCTCCTAACTTGTATCCTGCTTCTTTTAGTCCCTGTAGTACACCTTTTACTAAACTGACTGAAGTCTCTTTCTCTTCTTCTCTTAAGGTAAGGTCCTCTACCTTTACTTCAAATAAATCGTAGTTCTTAGACTTAATTCTAACGATCCCTTCTTCGTTTCTGCTAACAACAGCAATAGAATCCAAGTTAATGGAGGTTGCTAAAACCATTCCATACTGATGATCTGTATGGTTTCCACAAACTTCACTTCTGCCAGGAGTACTATAAATTTCTACTTTCCCTTCCCCAAAATACTTCTGAAATTCTTTCACGGACGTAATATAACGTTCTCTTTGATATTCTATTAAATGAGCATCTATGTAAACATTTTGTAGCTGCTCATCATACATTCTGTCTACTAAATTTTGAATTAAAATGTTTGATTCTAGCATTTTATGCCTCCCATGTATGAGTTATTTAAGTAAATTATATTTATATTTTACTAAATAGTCAATATGTTTTACTAAAATAAATAAAGGAATTTTACTTGCTTTTTTACTAAACTTTTTCTATGATAAATATATTACTTAATTAACTATCTATGGAGGTGATACCGTGGCAACTATAAAGGAAGTAGCTCATAAAGCTGGTGTCTCAGTGGCAACGGTTTCAAGAATACTAAACAACGATACTACTCTAAGCACTTCCCTTGAGACGAAGCAACGGGTATTAAAAGCTGCAAAAGACTTAAATTATACGAAGAAAGCAAAAAAGCCTATCATAAAAGGTGGAATTACCATAGGCATTTTACAATGGTTTTCCTCCCAGCAAGAGCTGGAAGATAACTACTATCTATTAATTAGACAAGGTATCGAAGATTACTGCTCTAAAAATGGGATTAATGTTAGACGAACCTTTAAATCCGACCTTAACTATCTAGACTCACTTAAGGATACGGATGGAATTGTTTGTGTCGGTAAGTTTAGTATAACTGAAATTACTACATTGAGAACTTTAACAGAGAATATCGTATTTCTAGATATGCCTATTGAAGACACCTCTATTACCACAATAACTTTAGATTTTGAACAAGCGGTATCAGATGTCATGAAGTATTTATGTGAACTAGGACATAAAAGGATTGGATTCTTATGTGGTAGAGAGTATCTAGAAGATGGAAGCCTATTTTCTGACAAACGTCCGAAGCTTTTTATCGATTATTGTAAATCGAACCATATAGTATATGAAAATTATATGGTAGAAGGGGAGTTTTTAGTAGACTCAGGCTATAAAATGATGCTAGAGCTTATTCATAGAGATAATCTTCCAACTGCCATCTTTGCAGCCAGTGATCCCATTGCTATTGGGGCAATGAAGGCTCTACAAGAAAAGGGATACAAGATACCAGAAGACATCTCCCTCATCGGATTTGATAACTCCAATGTGACTAGTTATACCAATCCGCCTCTTACTACAATGGATGCCCCGGTTTATTCTATGGGAATGTATGGAGCTTCCATTGTCCATAACATGATAAAGACAAAACTACCAACAGCAATGAAAATAATTCTCCCATGTACCATTGTAAAACGAGATAGCTGTAAGAAGAATGAAAGAAAATAGAAAAATGAAGATGTCCCAAAACTAAGAGAACTCTCCTTGTTTTGGGACATCTTTTTAAGATACCCCTATCTCATCTTTAATCTTATTTTTCAACAATTTTCTTCTTTCTAGTAACATATATTGTCATACTTATACATGCAATTAAACATATAAACCAACCATAGAAACCATTTGAATCACCTGTCTTTGGAACTTCATCTTTTTCATCTTTCGATGGGGAATTGTCTGTATCTGGCGTGGTAGGTTCTTCTGTATCTTTAGTGGTAGTAACTACATCATTGTAAACCAGTGCATAGGTTGAAAATCTATCTGTCTCAAAAGTTAATGTCCTTGTAGCAGGATCATAGATCGCATCAATCAGGGTTACTACACCCTCATGTACTCTTATAATTTTATAAGTTCGTGTTACATTAGACTTAGTACTAACTAAGGAATCTGAAATCTTAATGGTAATTTTGATTTTACCATTTGTCTTGTTAATCTGTTGTCTAGAATCTGAACCGATTTGTGCATATAGATCAATATCTAGGTATAAGCCCACAGTATGCTCATCAAGCATATTCATTATTAAGCCCTTATCATCCTCTGAAATTGAGTCAGTAATATCTTTCACTTCAAGAGTAATCTTTACATCTTCTCCACTCTCAACTCTGGATTTTTCCTCCTCTGTAAGACTCTTATCCGCCACATCATCTACATCAACAAGCTTCCCTGCATTGTTACTATTAGTAGGTGTCCCATCCAAAATCTTACCTTTCTCCTTTGGTGGAGTCACATCTTTAGTATCAGAATGTCCACATATATCACAGATATTATCTGTTCCATAATAATGACCTTTTGCTGGGATAATTGGTACTTTAGTTATCTCCGTACTTCCTGTACTATCAGAATATAGTTTTCCACATGTGCACTCATAATATGTATCTCTGCCTGTTTCCGTACAAGTAGCATCAATCTTTCCATGCTTAGTAAGTGTATTTTCCACACATAAATGTGGCTTAACTAGAATACTTTCTGAATCTAAAAACTCAAACCCATCCGTCAAAATAGAACAATATACCTCTCCTGCAGGTCCGGTATAAGTGGCTGTATTTTGCCCTTTCACTGCCTCAATCATATCTCGCGTTATCATTATACGGCATTTCCCTGTGTTGTCTGAAAAAGTAATGTCAGCATTTGACAGACATGTATAGGATCCATCCTCTCTTAACACTCCTGATGAAACAGAAGTAATCTCTCCAATCACTGGAATAATCGTAATATATTCATTTTCGTCTAGACTATATATCCTGAGATTTATAGTCAAGTTATCATCGCTTAGTGACCACGTCTTTGTTGTAGAATCAAATGTACTTCTAGATATACTGCCAAAGGAATTAATATCATATATATCATCATCTGAAGATGTATAATAAGTATGCTCATCAACCACTATATAGTCAGCCATATACTTTCTATACCACTGGTAACGCCAAATACCATCTGGGTTATTCGTTATAACTGTAGGATTTTCTACTGTGGGTTGCCTTGTAATCTCATATATCCAAGCAAAGCTTACCTTCATATTTGTATCCGATTGTGGCATATAGAATTCATTGTCATCTCCTATAGATTTGCTCTTGTTTTGATTTTGCCAAAGTGCTGTATAAGCAAACCTTGCATCATCTACTTTATAATTAGGATCAGGAGTGTATTCTATGGTAATCCTATCATCAGGTTTTGCAGTATCGGAGACTTCGCCATTCACCTTAACTAAATAACTTCCATTCTCGACATTTGGTGCAATAATATTATAACTTGGTATTATACCTTTACATTGAGTAACTACAAAATCACCATTCCCTTTACGAAACTCAGACATCGTAAACTTCCTTTCTAAACGGTTGTACTCACAAAAATCGCCATAGATATCAAAATCTAAATTATCACCAACCTTTACAGTGTAATAATCATAGCCATTTGCCAGTGTAAAATATATGTACCATGAATCGATTAAGTTTCCATCAGTATTTGCAGGAGCTTTGAATGTTCCACTTTCAATATAAATACTTGTAAAGCCATTTCCGAAAGCCGTATGTTCCTCTGCTCCCTGATAAGTACCATTTCCTGTCAGGACAACCTTAGCTTCGTTATACTCATTTATCAGAATACAATTAGGCAAACCTCCTGCATCTACAGTATAATTGGATGCATTAAGAAATATTGCCATTCTTACTAACCGTTGCAATGTCTTTTAATGTATACGTCAAACTGGACACACTTGTAGAGTTTATGCTATAGGTCTTTGCTGTGCTTGCCTCTAACTCTTTACCTGGAGATACTGTAAAAAAAAGTGCAATTGTCAAAAGACTAATTAATATTTTAAGCTTCACGTACTTATACCTCCTTTAAATCTTATTGTTTACATTATATCTCATAATTCTACTTTAGGATCAAATTTGGACGAAATGTCGCTTTTTAAGGACAGAAAGTCGTTTATAGTAATATTTTGTAAACTAAGATGCAACCGCTTAGTAGATATAAAGTTCACTACTCAAAACAGTTCATGGTAGTTGGCAGGTTACTACAATCAATCTATTTACCCTATTGACAATTCCAATATATGTATTATAATTAACCTAACAACCGTTTGGTTAATTATTGAAGAATATGAGGAGGTACAATGAGACAAGGATCCCTTACAAAAGAACGAATCTTTCAAACAGCATTAAAGATATTTGCTGAAAATGGTTATGAAGGCGCCCGTATTGATAAGATAGCTACAGAAGTAGGAATTAATAAAGCTTCCCTTTACTTCCATTTTAAAAGCAAAGAACAACTCTTTAACGAATTGTTTCATAATATTATTAGCAAATACCAGGATAAGATGAAAACGATTGTGGCCAAGGATAAGGATAAGCCGATCAAAGAACGACTAAAAGTTATCTATACAGAATATCTAGACTATAATTGGGGCAACCCAGAAATGGAATTTTGGAATAGAATATATTATCTTCCACCAGCTTTTCTAAGAGATGAGATTATTTCTGTTACCTCAGATACCAAAAAAGAGTTTGTAACTGACTTGGCAAAGATCATGTACGAAGGTATAATGCGTAAAGAACTTCGTGAGTTAGATGCTAACCACATGGCAAATACTTTCTATTATCTAATAACCTGTATCGATTTATCCGCAGACCTAATGAAAAAAGAAGATGCAATTCTTGATATGGAACACTGTTTTGAAGTGATATGGACAGGAATAAAAGGTAGTTAACTACCTTTTATTTAAACTTAATAGCCTACCAAATGGTCGGTTAATTATATGAAGGAGGTAGTAAAATGGAGCAAAGAGTATTAGGTAAATCAGGTATTAAGGTTAGCCCAATGGGGCTTGGATGTTGGGCAATCGGTGGACAATTCTACATGGACAATAAGATTGACGGCTATGGAAATACTGATGACAAAATGTCTATTGCAGCTATTCATGCGGCTTTAGAACTGGGAGTTAATTATATTGATACTGCAGATGCCTATGGCATTGGACATAGTGAATCCTTAATTGGCGAGGCTCTTATGGGGCGGAGATCAGAAGTAGTCATTTCTACCAAGTTTGGCTATCTAGGAAATGAAGCAACCAAAACCTTACAAGGTTATAATGTAACTCCTGATTACATTGTACGGGCCTGTGAAGCTTCTCTTAAAAGACTTCGAACGGACTATATTGACCTTTATCTATTGCATGTATGGGAAATAGGCCTTTCAGAGATTGACCCTGTAATCGATACTCTGGAAAAACTTGTTCATCAGGGTAAAATTAGAAGCTATGGATGGAGTACGGACTTAAGTGAAGGTGCAAAAATATTTGCGAAACAACCAAATTGTTCTGCTATTGAGCAACAACTAAATGTTTTTACAGGAAATGATGTAATTTTAAGCATGTGTGAGAATC
>JAEZQN010000379.1 GCA_023441145.1 Bacillota bacterium | reverse complement strand
GTAGATATACAAATTATGAGAAAACATGGCCATTTTAAGAAGTTTTTTAATTATCTAAAAATTCTTTAAGAAGGGGTTGATTATTTGCTTAAAAAACTATATTATATGTATATATAAGGTATAGTTGTAAAAAAAAATCATATATCTTGTGTTTTTATCCTTGGACGAGTTTAAGAGTTGTATAGCATAAATTTATGGGGAAATAAAAATAGGGAATTGAATGAGAAGGAGGAAGTACCTTGCTGGAGATTAGAAATAATGAATCGGATTCATCTGCAAAAATACTTGTTGTCGGAGTTGGTGGCGCAGGAAATAATGCTGTTAATAGAATGATTGAAGAAAACATAATAGGTGTAGAGTTTGTTTGTGTGAATACGGACAAGCAGCACTTAAAGAATTGTAAAGCTCCTACTATTGTACAAATAGGAGAGAAACTGACAAAGGGTTTAGGAGCTGGTGCTCAACCAGAAGTTGGAGAGAAGGCAGCGGAAGAAAGCAGAGAAGAACTTACTGATATTATCAAAGGTTCAGATATGGTGTTTGTTACCTGTGGTATGGGTGGTGGAACCGGTACAGGTGCTGCTCCAATCGTAGCTGACATTAGTAAGTCTTTAGGTATATTAACTGTTGGTATTGTTACGAAACCTTTTAAATTCGAAGCAAAACAAAGAATGAGTAATGCACTTAATGGAATTGAGAAATTAAAAGAGAGTGTAGATACTTTGATTGTGATTCCAAATGATAAATTACTTGAAATTGTAGATAGAAGAACTACTATGCCAGATGCTTTACGTAAAGCGGATGAGGTATTACAGCAAGGTGTTCAAGGTATAACAGATTTAATTAATGTTCCTGGATTAATTAATCTGGACTTCGCAGACGTACAGACTGTAATGAAGGATAAAGGGGTAGCCCACATCGGTATTGGAGTAGGAAAAGGTGATGACAAATGTATTGATGCTGTTAAACAGGCAATTACTAGTCCATTACTTGAAACTACTATTGAGGGCGCAAGTCATGTTATCATTAACATATCTGGCGATATCAGCTTGATTGAAGCGAATGAAGCTGCTACCTTTGTACAAGAATTGGCTGGTGAGAATAGTAATATTATTTTCGGTGCTATGTATGATGAGACAAGCCCAGATAGTTGTACTATAACGGTTATTGCTACTGGTTTAGAGAAGAGTGGTGCAAGCAATCAAGTTAAGGCACCAAGCTTTATTAACAATGGTGTTAAGCCTAATTTTCAGTACAAGCCTAATGTAACTCCAACGATGCAGCAATCTTCAACTAATGCTTTTGCTCGTAGTGGAATGAACCTTAATACAGCTGCTACCTTACAGGGAAGTCAGCAGACTAGTCCGTCTAAGCCTGTAACTCCAGTAGTGCCTGTGAAACCTATTAGTAATGTAGAAGAGGATCATAGTGGTATTAAGATTCCTGAGTTTTTACAGAAGAATCGACATAAATAATCTGATTTTATATAAAACATAAAACAAAGTAAAAGAAATAACCTGCAATAGTAATTATAACTGTTGCAGGTTTATTTTTGCTATATTGGAATAATTTTTAATTGTACAGAGAAGAAGAAATTCTCTTCGCAATTATATGACAGGTATTCGTAAAATATTTATTGTATATATAATTCATATTTCTCTAATTAAGAAAAAATCTACGTATATAACAGATTATATATGTGGATTTTTTTATTTATAACATATTTTGCAATGAACAAATTGTAAAAAGATGAAGTATTATTTATTGATAAAAATTCCAAATATTGACAAACTTATCATGATAACAGTTATATAATTAATACAAGAATAGGACCGGAGGTGATAGTTAATTATAGTTGTTTATCTTGATTTATATTTCCTTTGGAACCTCTTTATGGATTTTGTGATTCTGCTACTGACTGGCATGCTCATGAGACTTACATATAGATTATGGCGTTTAGTATTAGGAAGTGTTGTAGGTTCATTAGGAGCATGCCTTCTTCTAATGAAACCACAGACACCAGTATTAGCTGACATACTATTGTCCTATGTGATTCTTGCGGTAACCATGGTTCTAATTAGTTATGGAAGATATAAGTTAAACAAAATGTTCTTTATATCTTTAGCACTATATGGTCAGACTATTTTTATTGGTGGTATAATTCAATTTTTTATGGGGGTACCAGCAGTTAAGAAGATTACGGATCAGAGTATGATAGTTGGCTCTAATCATGGGATGAGTCTTATGACCATGTTTTTTATTGTGATTGCAATACTTCTTGTATCTCCATGGGTTTTTCGCTATATCAATGAATTTAGACAGAGGATAATGACGGTATTTCAAGTAACCTTATCCTTGGAGGGTAAGTGTATAGTGGTGAAAGGTCTACTAGATACGGGAAATCATTTAAGAGAACCTATATCCAATAAGCCTGTAATCATTGTAGAACAAAAAGTAATGGATGAGATTATGACGAAGGATTTGTTGGAATATGATACCCGGGTAAAGATTATACCATACCGTAGTCTTGGCAAGGAGGATGGTACCATGTGTGGTGTAGTTCTAGACGAACTAATGGTAGAGGTCAATGAGGAGCGACATAGTCATATAAATGTAATTGCTTGTTTGTACAAAGGAACTTTATCCAGTAAGAAGGATTATCAAGTGATTTTACACGAAGAGTTGATGTAAAAACTATCATCTTCAATTCTTCTTTATATAGAATAGCAAGGAAAAAAATGTGGGAGGAAGTAAGATGCTATTAAAAATATCTATTCCGAATAAGTTCCAGTTCCGTGTAATTCCGGACTTTAGGAACCTGATTTTCAAGCAAAGAGGGGAGATTCATTACATAGGAGGTGCGGATGTACTACCGGCACCACTTGATCCTGTAGAGGAGGCCAATGCCATCAATCGGTTGGGAACCGAGGATGATGATCATATTAAAACCTTACTGGTAGAACATAATTTAAGACTTGTGGTTTATATCGCTAAGAAGTTTGACAATACTGGAATTGGTGTAGAGGATTTGATATCAATTGGAACCATTGGGTTAATAAAAGCAATTAACACATTTAATCCTGATAAAAATATCAAACTAGCCACCTATGCATCTCGCTGCATAGAGAATGAGATTCTAATGTATTTACGTCGCAATAACAAGACAAAGATGGAAGTGTCTATTGACGAGCCCTTAAATGTGGAT
>JAEZQN010000352.1 GCA_023441145.1 Bacillota bacterium | reverse complement strand
GGATAAGAAAGATAATTTTGCTATCCTTCGGAATAAGGATATACAAAGACGACATAGGGAGTTGTTTTCCAACAAAGCTCCTTATTATATGGTTATTTACTTAGATGATTTACAAAAACAGCTAATTAATGCAGGTTATCTGATGGGACAATTAGCGTTATATTTGATGACGAAAGAGATCGGTTGTTCAATTCTTGGTGTTGAAAAGATACGAAAAACAGAAGATGTAGATTTTACAAAGAATGCGATAGTATATTCTAAGGATGACAATAAAGAAGTTAGCCCTTGGATTGCCATTATGGCGTTTGGAAAACCGGAGCATCGTTTACGTCAATATTCTAAGGCAGCCAATAGACTGATTGTGGATAAGAAATGTATCTATAAAAGTAATACAGAAGCCAATATTGGAGCTATTCTTGCAGCTTCCGCCCATGTACCATCCAGATTATTTTTAAGTCCATATCGTTATGTAATAAGCGACAGCAGGGTTCATGTCTATACAAAAAATGAAGCTATGATGACTGGTTTTCAGCGTAGTGCTGTATACTTGGAGTGTGGGGTCATGCTGGCTTATCTTGGATTGAAGGCAGAAGAGTTATGGATGACCATGAATATAAAACAAGTACAACGCTTGGCTGAAAAAGAGCTTGCGCATTTTCAATACTTAATCAGTTTGGTCTTTGAAAATCAATAATTCGTCTAATTGTATATATAATTTACAAAAAACATTACAATTAGTTATTGACAAGAAGCTATTTCCGTAGTATACTATCTCTTGTCTTCAACAGACAACTGAAAAACGCGCGAGTGGCTCAGTGGTGGAGTATCGCCTTGCCAAGGCGAGGGTCGCGGGTTCGAATCCCGTCTCGCGCTTGAGAAAAACAAAATGGATATCCAAATGGATATCCATTTTTGTTTTTTCGAGTCCAATCCTGGACTCGAAGGTTCGAAGTCTCCGCTCTGCTTCGGTCGGCGTATAACCAAGGTCCCCCGGACCTTGTACGCCGTCTCGCGCTTGAGAGGATGGAAAAGCATATCCGTAAGGGATATGCTTTTTTCATTTATTCAGTAGCACCTGGTTCAAAAAAATAATTAACACTCACACCTATAAAATTACACATTATACTATAATTCGCATATTTTAGTTATGGGAACATACTTTTCCAATGTAATATAAAAGGAGTGATTAATATGTGTTGCTGTCGTAGACGGAGATCTCGTAGACGAAGATGTTGTTTTTGTAGAATATTTTAGAAATATATGCCAAATGCATCATATAATAACAATGCAGTAGTTTAAAAAGTCGAGATTGAATCAAAAAAGACGCTCTCCGAAGTTTCGAGTGTCTTTTTTGTGTGGGAACATGGGTATTAGAGAGCTCCTCTCATTTTTCCTATAGGAGTTTTGCCAATTAGTTTAAAGAAATTAACTAATTTTATTGGAAAAACATCCACCAAAAAGGAAATCTTAAGTCAAAATCGTGTCTTCTATCATGTTCTTCTCTTCTTTCATGTTCATGTCTTCTATCGAATTCCATTCTTCTATGAAATTCATTTCTCATATCATCATGTCTTCTATCATCATGTCTCATACCATCTCGACTATCATTGTTACGAAAGCTATCCATACATCCTCCAATTTTAAATATATTTTAAATATCATTGTTAATATATGCTTAGGTGTAATTTTATGATACTAAATATGGGGTTAGTATGGTTGAGTGCTAGTAGAAAAACAATCGAAAATTAATAAATTTTTAAAGAGCTAAAAGAGTGGAAATACCTGCTTCGATTACATTATCCGAGTATATTAGGTCCTATACTGGTGGAGTTAGAAAACCAAAAGTAATCGTAAAGAATGGAAAACTTTCCTTTACTGTAAAGAGTCAAGGTAACTACAGTGGCAGCAGGACAATAACCTATACTATAGATAAAAGGGCCAAGGTTTTAGCCTTTACCCAAAGACCATACAGAAAAAATACGGAGATAAGCAATACAATTAAATAAAGATATTTGTTGTCACCCTCGTTATCAAATTATCAAATACAGCTCCCGAACTTTTTTCTACCTAGGTTTGTGGGTTTTAGGAGACGGTACTCGAAGGTTAGACCTTCAAGTGAGCCAATCTTTAAGAAAATCCCCAAGGACTTGGACATTCACGGCTATTGAGCCGAATTTGCGTGTGCTTGGTATGAGAAGTTAGCGAGACCGTTAAATACTCTTGCAAGAAAGCAGAAGTATTATTGTAAAGGAGACATAAAAGGTGTTGTATATGACAGGAGAGCTATGCTTCAGGTGTCGAAGATGCAATATTAAGATAAAATTAAATAATAATTAATTTACAAATAATAACAGTGTTGTTAGTATAGGTTTATCATACGCTTCGTAGTCTATTTATTGTTTTATTAAGTAAACTGAGATAAAAGGCTTTGATGTGTATGAAAGTATATTAGTTAAAAGGGAGAGAAGACTAGGATGATTTGAATTTGCTATAGCATGTATTTAGTCGAAGGGGGTTAATTATGAAAAAAAGAATGAAATATATCATATGTATAAGTATCCTTCTAATCGGTGTCTTGATTTTTCTACTTTACGTTACACAAAAAAACAGGTTACCTGTAATTAGAGAAGATGATGTGGTATCAATAACATTTGAAAGTAATTTTAATGATAAATACGAGGTTAAAAACCTTGATATTAATGAATTCATTGAATATTACAATCAAATAAGTAATCTAGTTGAGAATAAAGAAGGTGAGGGAAGTACAGCGACCTCCCTAATTATGGTTAAACTAAAATCAGGTACAACCATTAATATTGGCAATTCAGGTAACGATTTTGAAATTAGTGTCAAAGATAACAATAGGAATGTAAAACAATATTGGGGAAAACAGCATAATATTCGTAATCTTCTTTATTATGGAAAATACTAAGTTTTACTCTTGTGTATGATAAACTTGACATGATGTATGCCGCATGTTAATAATGAATATAGTTGATAGTTGTGAACGCAACATAGCAATTATTTTGATACTATGACTACTAATCTTTTTATACTCAATCAAACAAATGAAAAGAGGAAACCGTATGGAAATAAAAAAAGAAAACATGATAGGTCAAGGTAATACTGCCGAAATATATAGACTGGAAGATGATAAAATACTAAAATTATTTCGGAATGGTTTACATAAAGGAATCATTGAAAGAGAGTATCAAAATGGTATTTCCGTACAGAAAATATTGGACTGTATCCCCAAAGTATATGAAATGGTTGAGGTAGATGGCAGACATGGAATTATATATCAACAAATCAAGGGAAAGGATTTGTTGAAAATCATGTTTACTTCCTTATGGAAGCTCAATCATTATTCGAAAAAATTAGCACAGTATCATATGTATATACAAAAACCTGTTAAGGACGATATAAGTACAGTAAAAGAGAAACTGGAAGAGGATATTAATTTTGTAACTGTACTTTCTAGTGAGAATAAGGAAATAATAAAAAGATACTTAAAGCAGTTACCTGAAGGCAATGTGTTATGCCATTTTGATTTTCATCCTGGTAATATAATGATAGCAGACAATAAAGCGTTTTTCTTAGATTGGATGACAGCCTGTAGGGGAGATGTATGCGCTGATGTTGCTCGTACAAGCCTATTGTTGAAGTATGGAGAAGCAGTACATGCTCCTTGGGTTATGAGAAAGTTTATATCAATCTTTCAACATCACATTTACAAGATATACATAAAAGAATATCTTAGGATTTCAAAGAGACATATAGAGGATATTAAGAAATGGGAATTGCCTATTGCCGCAGCAAGATTACAAGAATGGATTTCAGATAATGAAAAACAGGTATTACTAAAATTGATCAATGAACATTGTGATGAAATAGCGGCAAAAACTATATAGAGTAAATGGATTGGAGGGATGACTCATAAGAAGAAGCAGGAAATATGGTGCATAGCAAGGGCTATATATCCTAAAAGCATTAGACGTATTATTCGAAGAATGTAAGTTTATGACCAGATGGGGCTGTAAAAAAACTCCCCTAACAGAAAAATAGCTGTAAGCATGGAGCTTACAGCTATTTTTTGGTATAATTTAAGTATGCAAATAAATAAAAATACCAAGGATTATTCTACACCAAGACAGTTA
>JAEZQN010000327.1 GCA_023441145.1 Bacillota bacterium | reverse complement strand
GACTTCCTCTAATTAATAAAATTAAAAAGAGGTTCCCTAGCACCCAAAAGGGACTAGACAGCTCTTTTGAACGATTTGATAAATATGGTTCTTGGGCAGTTTGTATAGGTCGTGTCATTCCCATATGTCGTACCTATATTGCCTTTATCTCAGGAGTAACTAAGCAAAAGTATTCGGTGTTTATCACAGCTTCCGCTGCAGGCATTACTGTATGGAATATCATTCTTATTGGTCTTGGATACACCCTTCGGGAAAATTGGAAAATAGCTTTAGAATACTATTCTCGCTACAAAGGAATCTTTCTTCCCCTTCTACTTATCGCTTTACTCATATTTCTTTTTAAGATAGGCCCTTTAAAGCAGCTATTACCAAAGAAAAAAGCCTAGCTTTTGACTATCCTTCTATATCATATAGCACTTTTTGCAAGATAATGCCCTTAACACTTGCTGGACAATATAGGGAGCCTAACTGCTTTTCTTCTAGCTTTAGCTGTAGATCACAAAGCTCTAATTCATGTCTTCCTAATTGAAGTATCACACCAAAGATAGCTGGTATGAGTCCTGGCCATACCTGGTCAATCTGACATTCTATCTTGATTTCCTCTCGGTCCACCAAAATCTGAAGCTTCTCTATTCTTCGAAGGGTGGACTTTTTTAATCGTGGATTGGTACTAAGGGCCATCAGGTCCACCTCTCCACACAGTAACTTGGTCCCCTCTCTCATTGCTACAAGATCTAACCCCTTGTGTTCATACTCCATGTACGCCTGTTCCATCACATTTTGATATCTACCAGTCTGTACTCGATACTGGTATAGAAGTGCTTCTTTAGCAATCTCTGCATGGAATCCATTTCTGACTTTTATAACCTCTCTAACCACAATATCCATGGGTAGATACTGATTCATGTATTCCTTTACTTCTTTTGCATCATACTTCTGATTTGTAGCATAGGAAATAGTTTGTCCCATACTATGCACTCCTGTCTCTGTATTCACTGCCGCTGCTATATGAAAACTATGCCCGTCTTCCATACGGGTGAGCACAGCCTCTATCTTGTCTTGAATAGAGACTGTACTCACTTTTTTGCTATTTCTATAACCTCCATATCTTGTTCCATCATATTCTAAGATTATCTTATATGTTTCCACAGTATTCTCCTAATGCTTTCTTCAAATACTATTTTACCCCAACAATCGCACAGAAGCAATTATAAGTAATAATATTCCAGCACATGTTCCGCATATTTTTTTATTGATATGTTTTATTATTTTCGTTTTCTTAATCAAAAATTCGGCCATATAAAGAAACATCACCTGCATAACACCAACACAAACAGGTATAAAGTTATTACCTAACCCCATACTTACTGCTGCTATACCTGCACTAACAGAGTCTATAGAAAGGGCAAACCCTAATACAATAGCTTCCCACCAATCGATCTTTTTGGATTTGTTAAAATCATAGGTAACCTCCTCTTGTTGAAAAAGAGCGCTGCGAATAAAGGAAAGTCCCATAAGCCCAAGAATACTACAACCAATAATCTTCGCTACATCTGGTGGAAAGACATAAAGTATCATTCTTCCTAAATGTAAGGAAATCCACATGACAAGTACAGATACAAATCCTATGGTAATTTTGGCAGGATGGGTAATGTCTACTCCCTTCAGCCTATATGAAATCCCTATTCCCAGAGCGTCTATACTCAAGGAAACTGAGATTACAATTACATTCCAAAGCATTTTTTCTCCTAGTCAGAATATGTCTTCACTTTATAACATATGTGACCAAAACTCTAGGGTGACTAAAATATTATACCCACATGTATAAAAGCATGGTTTGGACATATAATTTGATAAGTAAAACCTTTACTCTATGAGCAGAAACCTGCAAAAAAAGCCTAAGGGGGATTAACATGAACTGGCACAGCATATCATTTACCGAAGCCGCTACTGAACTGAATACAGACATAAAGATAGGGCTACAGGCAAAGGAAGCACAAAGACGTTACCATAAGTATGGTCCTAACGAGCTGACCTCCAAAAAAAACAGGACCATTCTTCGAAAATTTGTGGAGCAATTTAAGGATTTTATGATACTGACCTTAATAGCAGCCGCTGGTATCTCTTTCTTTGTCTCTTTGCTAAAGGATGATGTAGATTTTATAGATCCCATCATTATCTTTGTTATCATTACGTTAAATGCTGTTCTTGGGGTCATTCAAGAGGCCAAAGCGGAGAAGTCCCTAGAAGCTCTGAAAAAACTTGCTGCCCCGACTGCTATCGTAAAGCGTAATGGCTCCATTATCTCTATAGAAGCAAATCAATTAGTACCAGGAGACATTATCTATCTCGAAGCAGGTTACTTTGTGCCTGCAGATGCTAGGTTAATGGAAGCCTATAACCTAAAGATTGAAGAATCCTCTCTTACTGGTGAATCACACCCTGTGGATAAGGATGCACTCAGTATCTTACCTGCAGATACTCTGCTAAGTGAACGATGTAATCTGGTACTGTCCTCTACCATAGTTACTTATGGTAGGGGTACTGCAATTGTTATTGCTACTGGTATGAATACTGAGGTAGGACATATTGCAAGCCTTATTTTAAATGATGAGGCCCCAGCTACACCTCTCCAGAAAAAACTAGCTGGAACAAGTAAGATTCTAGGTATCTCTGCCTTGCTTATTTGTATTGTTATCTTTGTCTTAGGCGTAGTTAAAAGGATTCCCATTTTTGATATGTTTATGACCAGTGTGAGTCTAGCGGTTGCAGCAATTCCTGAAGGACTGCCTGCCATTGTCACCATTATGCTAAGTCTTGGTGTACAACGAATGGCTAAAAAGAATGCTGTTATTAGAAAACTCCCAGCAGTAGAAACACTAGGTGGTGCTACTGTTATCTGTTCCGACAAAACAGGAACTCTAACTCAAAACAAAATGACTGTTACCAAAATTACCTCTTGTATGGGGGAAGAGTCCTTTTCCTCTACCTTTGGTAAGGACCTATTCACTATGGGAGCCCTTTGTAATGATTCCGTGCTACAAATCAATAAAGATGATATAACTACTACTGGGGAACCTACAGAAAATGCTCTCGTTCTTGCTGCATACCATACAGGACTCATGAAGCAAAAATTAGAACTGATGTATCCTAGAGTCTATGAATTGGCCTTCGACTCGAATCGAAAGCTTATGACCACGGTACATAAAATGAGAAATCATTTAAGAGTGATAACGAAAGGAGCACCTGAGATTCTTCTAGGTCGCTGTAAATATATCTATCAACAGGGCACCATTGTTCCAATGACAGCTCATCATAGGAAAACCATCACTAGGCAAAATGCCACCCTTGCAGCAATGGCCTTACGAGTGTTAGCCATAGCCTATAAGGAAATTGATCATATAGATGAGAAAAATATTGAAAATGGTCTGATTTTTATAGGCTTAATTGGAATGATAGACCCACCAAGACCAGAAGTAAAGAGCGCTGTGGCCACTTGTAAGGAAGCTGGTATAAAGCCAGTTATGATTACTGGAGACCATGTAAGTACTGCCTGCGCTATAGCTAAGGAGCTTGGAATATTAACTAAGGACTCAGAAGCCTTAACTGGTAGCGAACTGAATATGATGACAGACACTGTACTAGCAGATACTATCTATAACTATAGTGTTTTTGCTAGAGTTTCTCCGGAACATAAAGTTAAAATCGTGAAGGCCTATCAGTTAAACAATGAGGTAGTAGCCATGACTGGTGATGGAGTAAATGATGCCCCTGCCCTAAAAGCAGCAGATATCGGATGCTCCATGGGGCAAACTGGTACAGATGTGGCAAAAAATGCTTCAGATATGATTCTTACAGACGATAACTTTGCCACCATTGTGGAGGCAGTACGAGAAGGTCGTGGTATCTATGACAATATAAAGAAGGCCATCCATTTCCTCTTATCTAGCAATATCGGCGAAATTATGACTATCTTTGTAGCTATCCTTTTGGGCCTTCCAACTCCATTAGTAGCAGTACAGCTACTGTGGGTAAACTTAGTAACAGACTCCCTCCCAGCCATATCTCTTGGAGTAGAGCCTGTAGAAAAAAACATTATGAATCGTAAACCACTCTCCCCATCAAAAAGCATCTTTTCCGATGGGCTAGCCTATAAAATACTATTTGAAGGCTTTATGATAGGAGCCCTTGCTCTTTCCGCCTTCTATATTGGCTTTCACGTATATGATACCCTTGGTGGGCGCTTTTACTCTGAACCCGACATTGGCCGGACCATGTGTTTTGCAGTACTATCCTTAAGCCAGCTGTTTCATTCCTTTAATATGCGTAGTAATGCTTCCATTTTCAAGATTGGCTGGTTTACCAATAGAAAGCTTACTGCTTCCTTTTTCATATGTAGCTTCATGCAAGTAAGTGTAATCTCCTTTATGCCACTTGCCTCTATCTTTAAGGTAGTTCCACTTACTCTAAATCAGTGGTTTATAGTCCTTATGCTCTCAACTTTGCCAATCGTCATTGTAGAATTACAAAAGAAAGCCAATGCACCAAGAGAAAATAAAAAATAATGGTTTAATCTTCCTATTTATCTAATAATGATGTATAATAATACAAATAATTAATTTTCAGTGCTAAAGAATCATTAAATTATAAGAATAGCGAGGGGATCTTCAAAGTATGTCAGAACATAATAAGCACTATGATTCTTCTCTAGAATTCAACATAACTATGTACGATCGTCTCCCTTATGATAGGGATATCCACCTATGTGGTCCAGAGAACATTCGTATGAGAAGTGGTAATGTTATAAAGTACTACTCTTTAGAGGATGAGACTCCATTTTTCATTGAAAATCAAGATGAGAAAACCAATGCCCTACTTAAAAAGAGAGAAGACGAAATTCTAAGAAGAATCGAAAAAGAACATGAAGAGTACATAAGTGAAGCTATTCAGGAGGCCTTAAGTCATTCTGAGGAAGAAAGTAATGAATAAAAGTTAGTGTAAAGAATACGGTGTAGCCCAAAAAGGGCTACACCGTATTTAATTTCAAAAACTACGACAATTATTCTATAGGGTACGATCTAATTGGAAAGCTTGTTTACCTAGATAAACTGCACTTACTCCAAGCTCCTCTTCTATTCTAAGAAGTTGATTGTATTTGGCTACACGGTCTGTTCTAGAAGGAGCACCAGTCTTAATCTGTCCTGCATTAGTTGCTACAGAGATATCTGCAATTGTAGTATCCTCTGTCTCACCAGAACGATGGGAAACTACTGCTGTCCAGCGATTGTGTTGAGCCATCATAATAGCATCTAAGGTTTCAGTTAAGGAACCAATTTGATTTACTTTGATTAAAACAGAATTACTTACTTTATCTGTAATACCCTTTTCAATACGTTTTGTATTGGTTACAAAGAGGTCATCTCCTACTAACTGTACCTTGCCACCAAGCTGTTTAGTAAGCTGACTCCAGCCTTCCCAGTCCTCTTCAGCCAAACCATCCTCAAGAGAAATCACTGGGTATCGATTGCATAAATCTTCCCAATACTCTACCATCTGGGATGGAGTTTTAAATTCACCAGATTTCCAGAAAAGATAATCTCCCTTTCTACCTGCCTTCTCCGCTTCATCGTACATCTCAGTTGCAGCTGCATCAATGGCAATATAGAAGTCATCACCAGGCTTGTAGCCTGCTGCGCTAATGGCCTTTACTAGGTATTCAAGGGCTTGTTCATCACTGCTAAACTTAGGAGCAAAGCCACCCTCATCACCAACAGCAGTTACATAGCCGTCTGCTTTTAATAATTTCTTCAAAGTATGGAATACAGTTGCACCCCACTCTAACGCTTGGCTAAAGGAACTAGCTCCTACTGGCATAATCATAAACTCTTGTATATTTAAACTAGAGTCTGCATGCTTTCCACCATTGATGATATTCATCATAGGAACAGGTAAAGTCTTAGCGTTTACTCCGCCTATATATTGATACAATGGAAGATCCATATACTCCGCTGCTGCTTTGGCTACGGCAAGAGAAACACCTAAGATCGCATTGGCTCCAATCTTTCCTTTGTTTTCAGTTCCATCGCAGGCAATCATGGCTTTATCAATATCCACTTGATTAAGGGCATTCATTCCCACTACAGTCTGAGCAAGTAGTGTATTGACATTTTCTACCGCTTTTTTAACGCCAGTGCCTAAGTATCGGCTCTTATCACCATCTCTTAATTCAACTGCTTCAAATGCTCCTGTAGATGCTCCTGAAGGAACTGAAGCTCTTCCTATTGTTCCATCCTCTAAAGTAACCTCTACTTCTACTGTCGGATTACCTCTAGAATCCAAAATCTCCCTTCCATGTACGTCAGTGATATAAATTCCTGATCTCATAAAACCATCCTTTCTTTCATTAAGCTGTTTATAATATTGTGGACATTGTAAGGTGCCTCAAATAATATTATTTGCAAAAATAAACTCTTTTACTCAAATTTTTCTTTCAAGTACCTTACATAATAAGTTGGATTAAATTTCTCATTTGTCATTCGAAGTAATAGTTCATTGATTTCATACATCATACCGTATTGATGTATCTCTCGTGCTAATACTTCTTTGACTACCTTTAGATTACCATTTCTTAGTAGGTTTTTCAATTGTTCCTTTGCAACTAAGTGATAATAAATCTCAGCTGCTATGGCACTTCCTACTGCATAGGATGGAAAATACCCAAAATCTCCACAAGACCAATGGGTATCCTGAAGCACTCCTTCGGCATCACTTTCTGGTCTAATCCCTAGATATTCCTCACATTTCTTGTTCCAAGCCTCAGGTAACTCCTCTATACTAATCTCCTCGTTAAAAATCATTTTCTCCAACTCATACCGTATAATTATGTGTAGTGGATAGGTGAGTTCATCCGCATCAATACGTATTAGCCCTGCTTTCACCTTGTGAATACCTGCCATAAACGCATCTAGTGATAGTTCTCCTAGTTGC
>JAEZQN010000299.1 GCA_023441145.1 Bacillota bacterium | reverse complement strand
TATGGATGGAGTACGGACTTAAGTGAAGGTGCAAAAATATTTGCGAAACAACCAAATTGTTCTGCTATTGAGCAACAACTAAATGTTTTTACAGGAAATGATGTAATTTTAAGCATGTGTGAGAATCAAGGATTGGCAAGTATTAATCGTGGTCCATTAGCAATGGGACTATTAAGTGGTAAATATACGAAAGATTCCTTTATCACGAAGGAGGATGTTCGTGGTGCTGGACATACTTGGGCTGAAGATAGTTTCAAAAATGGAAAACCTAATCCGGAAGCTTTAAGTAAACTAAATGCTATTCGTGATATCTTAACCAGTGATGGCAGAACCCTGGTACAAGGTTCACTAGCTTGGATTTGGGCAAAAAGTGGTGTTACAATCCCTATTCCTGGGTTTAAAACGGTACAACAGGTAGAAGAAAATGCCAAAGCCATGGATTTTGGTCCTCTTACACCAGCACAAATGAAAGAGATTAATGACATATTGAAGTAATTTATGAGAGCCAAGAAGTTGTGTTTTATATCAACGTAATCCCCACCACAAAAAAAGGAACCATCATTATTGATGATTCCTTTTTGACATATGAGAAGGCTTCTTTACTCCTCTCACTTTTATACTTATATACTATTTTGCAACATTTCCTGCGACATTTAATACATCCCATGTACGAGCAAATGGAGGGGCATAACATAAATCAAGCATACCTAATTGTTTCGTTGTCATCTTTGCCTGAATCGCAGTTGCAATTACATTGCTCCTTAATACGGCATCACTCTTTCCTACTGTCTGTCCTCCAAGTATTTCAAAGGTATCCCCATCATAGATTAATTTAACATGAATCTTTTCTTGACCAGGATAATAGTCTGTATGATTTTTATCTGTGATAAATACAGTCTTGATATTACGACCTGTATTTCTTGCTTCTCTTTTTGTTAAACCAGTACGACCTGCTTCAATGTCCAGAACTTTTACACAGCTAGACCCTAGGGTACCCTCATAAGTAGCATGTCCACCACCCATGTTTTCTCCAACCACTCTTCCAAGCTTATTGGCACTTGTTGCAAGTGGAATATAGGCATCCTTCATCAGTAAATGAGGAACTGTTGCACAATCTCCTGCTGCATATATTCCAGGAATTGAAGTTCTTCCTTGTTGATCTACTACTATGGCTCCGTTCTTTAGCATACGAATCCCTGTATCTTCTAGGAAAGACGTATTGGGACGTACTCCTGTGGCAATGATCACAAGATCCACATCCACTTTTTCATTCGCTGTAATGACTTTAGATACCTTCTCTAATCCTTCAAATTCCTTTACAGCCGCATTCAGATATAATTGAACTCCTTTATTTCTAAGCTCTTCTTCTATAATATCTGTAATCTCAACATCAAATACACTTGGTAAAACTCGATCTTCTAATTGAAAAACAGCTACCTCTTTCCCTTGTTTGTGGGCAGCTTCTGCTACTTCAAGGCCGATGAAACCAGCTCCGATGATTCCCACTTTCTTAATGTTAGGATCTGCTAGTTTCTCTCTAACTTTATGACCATCTTCTAACGTCCGTAGAAAATAGATATAATCTAAAGATATATTCTTAATCGGTGGCACTACTGCTTTTGCACCTATTGCTACCATCAAATTATTATAGGAATCTTCAAATTCTTCTCCGGTCTCTAGATTTTTTACTAAAACTGTTTTCTTTTTAATGTCTACTTTTAATACTTCATGTTTCAGATGTAAGGAGATTCCCGTATTTCTTACTTGCTCTGGGGTGCGGGCAAACATCCTCTTATCATCTTCAAAATAGTCACCTACATAATAAGGAAGACCGCATGCCCCAAATGAAACATATTCAGCTTTTTCATATATTGTAACTTCAGCTTCTGGATTCACTCTTCGAAGTTTGGCGGCAGCACTCATTCCTGATGCTATACCACCAATAATGATTACTTTCATATTCTATTCCCTTTCAAGTCTTTAGACTTTTTCTACATCCTTTTTCCTTAATTCATCTCTTTCTAATACCTTACTTACAGTAATTGCACTTACCATAGTTCCACTTACATTTAAAAAGGTTCTTCCCATATCAAGAATTGGATCAATTGCTAAGATAGCCCCTATAAGTGGGAAGTATTGCTCCATTCCGATACCAGAGATGACTACTGATATGGATAATGTAGCAGCTCCAGGTAGTCCAGCAATTCCAAAAGAACTGATGGTCACGACAATTAACACCATAATGTAGAAACCTAGATTCATTTCTACCCCTGTAATCTGACCTAATACTACTGCTACCATTGCTGCATATAATCCTGCACAACCATTCATACCCATATTAGCGCCTAGACTTCCAACAAAACTTGCAACTCCTTCGTTAATAGCAAATTTCTGATGTAATGTTTCAATTAATACAGGAAGAGTTCCCATGCTAGATCTTGACGTAAATGCTAATAGGAGTGGTTCTAACCCATTTTTTATATACTGCTTTGGAGAAATACCTTTCGTCCACGCAATCATAAGATGAATCATAAACATAAGGGCTATTCCTAGGTAAAGTACGATAATAAATTTAATTACAGAAAGTAAGATACCCACACCTCTTGAAGTAATTGTGTTAGCTAATAACGCAATTACTGCATAGGGCATGAATTTAATTACCGTCATGGCTACGCTTAAAATAATTTTATAGAATGCCTCCACCCATTTGATAAATGGTTCAATTACCTCATAATATTTCTTGCTAAGTCTTCTGATTGCCATTCCAATGAAGGCAGCAAAGATTACAACTCCAACTATATTACCTTCTGCCATTGCTTTTATAACATTAGCAGGTATTTGCTGTCTCAAAGTATCAATGATAGAACTCATTTCTCTGATTTCTGCACTTTGATTGTCTACTGCCATTCCCAGTCCTAAAGAAAATACTTTACTGATTACGATTCCTATCATAGCAGCAACTAAGGTTGTCCCAACCAGCATACCTATTGTTCGCACAGTCATTTTCCCAAGGTTTTCACCCTGCATATTCATAATTACTTTCACAATAGATAAGAATACCAGAGGCACTACAAGCATCTTCAGTAAATCAATGTATCCATTCCCAAATAGTCCATACCAACTAGATACTTCATTTAACCAAGTAACTTCTGCAGGATTTTCAGGAAAACCTGCTACCAATTGAATTATGATTCCAAGGAAAAGACCTAACAAGGTTCCTATAATCATACGGTTGGAAAACTTTATTTTTCGCTTCTCTAAATAACGTATTCCCATAAACAATAGTAGTATAATTCCAATAAATACAATTGTATTCATACTACTCAATAATAAAAAGTCTTTTAAAAAAATACTAGAATTCACTCTGCTGTCACTCCTATATTTCCTACTAATCCAGTATGATTTTATGCTATATTTTCCTCAATGTAAAGACTTTCACTGTTGTTAAATGTTACCTTCCGATTATATAAACGTCAACACTTTTGAATAGTGCATGTTTTTATCATATCATTGTGTACTAACATTTCCTCCAACTTCGTTAATGGTAATTCTACCTCCTCAAAATTTTCCATAGAATTAAAAAATATTTTCTATATTATCTATAATAATACTTATGTTTGTATAATTTGACAAATTTTATTGCATTCCATGGATTAATGTTGTAAAATAAATTAACGATAAATTAACCATAAAATCTATACATCATCTTTTCACTACACATCAGTTCATCCTTATGGTGAACATAAATCTGGTGTAGAGATTGACCATTGGGGAGAGAATCCGATTCAGACGAATTACCTCCCGTTCATTCAAGCAAAGACCACTTCGTGAGTCTGAGATAACCTCATGTGCTCTTATGTGGGCTTTTTCAGCATCGTAAAAGGTTTTCACTAACGAACATTCTCCTATCTCGGTACAACCATTGCGTATGTAAGGAGCACGAAATCTAGCCCTGCATACTTCCTCTACATAATCCAAACAGCTTGTATTGCATAGATTACAATACCTACAATAAAGCGTTCTTCGGGAGCAATCTTTTCCACATATACGTCTTCGGGTACAGGATCTGCAATTTCTGCATGTATTATGAGCCTGGCTTGGATATCCTGTGGCAATCTCACAGGAATACTTACGAACTTCCCAGGTTATGGTACTAGGATTCTTATCTAGTCTGCGGCCTATTTTCTTGAACGAAAGTGAACTCTTTAAGACACATTGCATTTGAAGTCTTTCTTCATAGCTGAAAAGCTTTGACATAATTACCTCCAATCTGCCGCCACCTGCTTCAGATTAAAGGAATATCCTAAGAAGTGCAAACAAAAAGACTGGTATACCAACACACACCAATCTTTTGTAAGCTAAGATGCAACCTCTTAGCGAATATATATTTAGTTACTCATTAACTGTTAATTGAAAAGGAAAGGGTTGCGTTTCATTTTACAATTAACCTAAAAATCTATAAATTTATGGTCAGTTCTAAAGTGAGATGCTGTTTGATTTTAGCAAAATTCTTTGTACTATACTAATATAGCTACATACAAAATGAAGGTTTATTCTCCCTTTATTTTTTATTATCCGAGAATTTACCTACATTTCAACAAATGAATATGTGTTTACTACTTCCGAATCAGTCTACGATTGATCGCTATGACTTCTAGTTCCGCTACACAGGCCGATCCTAGACTATGAAACTATGTCATGTTCTAATAGCAGTTTAGCTACATCATAATAGTTCTACTGATGAACTTCTCTGTATATAGCATTAGGGTCTTTCGCTAACTTGTGACTATTAACTGGAAATAACATTAACTGTAGTGGAATGGGGGACTTTTTTTACATTTAACTTAAACATAGTTTATTCCGTACTTAATTAATTCCACATATAAATCATATTTTGTAGTTATTTTATTAGGAGGTGCATACAATGAATTCTGTGAAAGAAATTTATCAAACTAATTTAACAAGACATCAAGCAGATCTTAGTCGTGTAATATCAAAGTGGTGTATTATTGGAAGTTTTTTTGGCTCATTTTTTTACTTAGCAATGAAACTTACAGGCATTATGAGTAGATGTACATGGGGTCAAATAACTCTTAATTTTACTATCTTTACGTTAAGTGCTATCTGCCTATTAACAATATCCTTAATTGGAAAAAAGAATGAAGCTTTTTTCACGGTTTATTTCAAATATGGGGTTATCTTATCAGGCTCATGTAATTACTTAGCACTATGTATTTGTATTCCCTTCAATGATATTTGGGCTACAATTATAATTATGTTATTTGTTTCTTCCTTTTATATAGAAAGAAAAGTTGTCCTGTTTGGAATAATAATTAATATGCTAATTTCTATTCTTTCATTTTTCTTTCTTCAAAATACCTATCACTTAAATCTAGCTGATTTCATAACACGTGTTCAAATGACTTGCTTTGGCGGTACTATTGCCTTTATTTCTTCAATTATTGGAAAAAAGCTACTTATGAGGGCGAGCACAAATGAATTTGATATTTCTACCTCAATGCACTACTTAGAGAAGGTTTTTGATGAAATTAAAACATCTGCTCATGTCATAAATGATTCAAGTACCAATATAACAACTCTTTCAGATAACCTACATAAAGCTACAGAAATAACTGCAACAAATACTACCAATGTATTAGATGCAACTATAAACACCTGTCAATACGTAGATAGAAGTATTGAACTATTAGATAATCTAAGCAATGATACTAAGAAACTGAAAGAAATTACTGATTTCTCCATCAAGGATTCCAGTATATTAAAAGAATCTGTAATTCAGGGAATATCATCCATTGATATAGCGGTACAAAAAATATTAAGCATAAAAGAAGGTGCCCAAATAGCTTATAATAGTGCTCAAAAACTTGATTCTAAAGCCAAGCAAATTGATTTAGTCGTCTCAGAAATCCAAAGCATTTCATATCAAACCAACTTATTGGCATTTAATGCCTCTATTGAAGCTAGTAGAGCTGGTGAATCTGGAAAAGGTTTTGCTGTAGTTGCTGAAAGAATTAGAATGCTAGCAAATCAAAGTCAGCAGGCTCTTAAAAATATAGCTAATGAATTAAGTGGTATTTTTGAGCATGAAGGTACAGTTGATAACTTAGTAACTAATATAGATGAAGGAGTAACAATCATCTTAGAAAATAAAGAATTTTTTACTACAATTATTGACAGTTTGAATAACACAATAAATACGCTTTCGAATATCAGCAATATATCTGAGGATCAGATAGTTGATTCGCAAGTTATCAAGGACTTTATTAATAGCTTAAGCCAACTCGCAATGCAAACATCTTCTAATGCAGAATTTACTTCAGCTTCTGTGCAACAGACGTTTGCTGCAAGCGAAGAACTCCTTGATTCTGCAATATCACTTGAGCAGATTGCTAAAAAACTAGTAATATTAACTACAAACAATAAGTAAATATAAATTGATGCAATTTTTATTAATATTTATTATCTTGAATATGTTCTTTACTACAAAAAAGGTTTCCAAACTATATAAATTGTTTGGAAACCTTTATACTTATACCTTAAAAACTACACATTGTA
>JAEZQN010000158.1 GCA_023441145.1 Bacillota bacterium | reverse complement strand
TTAGATGAAGGTATTGCAAGTGGTGTTGGCTTTACTGCTATTATCATTGCGTGGCTTGCTAGGTTAAACCCAATTGGTATCCTCTTTGTGTCAATTATGTTTGGTATTTTGGAAAAAGGTTGTAATGTTATGGAAAGTAGCTATGGTTTCTCCTCTTCTGTTCCAGACATCCTACAAGGTATCATACTATTTTGTATTTTAGCCTGTGATTTCTTTACTAGATACAAATTTATTTTCCGTCAATCTAGTAAGAAGGTTCGAAAGGAGGAGAACTAAAGATGTTATTAAATTTCCTGTTTGCTTCTATTAAAGCTGGTGTTCCTCTTCTTTTTGGTACCAGTGGTGAGATTGTAACAGAAAAGAGTGGAAGTCTTAACCTTGGTGTGGAAGGTATGATGTGTATGGGTGCCTTTATGGGGTTCTTTGTAGCTTATAAAACCGATAACCTGATTCTTGCCATACTAGCTGCTTTCCTAATGGGTATGCTAGGAGCCTTAATCTATGCCATCTTAACCATTACCTTTATGGCGAACCAGAACGTTACTGGTCTTACCTTAACGATATTCGGTACAGGTCTCTCTAACTTCTTTGGGAACCGTATGGTTGCTGGAACCGATGTAACACCAAAGCTTTCCGACAATATGATTGACGTTCTAGCAGAAAAGCCTCTTCCTGTACTGGGGGATATTCCAGTAGTTGGTGAACTATTATTTTCTCACAATATTTTAGTTTACTTCTCCGTTCTTGTTGCTGTGCTTCTTGGACTTTATATCAAGAAAACAAAGCCAGGGCTTAATATGAGAGCCGTTGGAGAGAATCCTGCAGCGGCAGATGCAGCTGGCATTAATGTTACAAGAACAAAGTATATACATGTACTACTTGGTGGCGGTATCTGTGGAATAGGTGGTGCCTACATCTCCATAATCAATGGAATGGGTGTATGGAACAATAACTCTGTCAATGGTATTGGATGGATCAGTGTGGCCCTTGTTATTTTTGCCGCATGGAGTCCTTTAAAAGCCATTCTTGGCTCCTTCGTATTCGGTGCCTTTAGTGTCATTATGCTTTATGCACCAAAAGAGATTATTGCTATTCCAACTGCCTTTTATAAAATGCTACCATTCCTCTTAACTATCGTTGTATTAATCTTTACTTCTATGAAAAAGTCCAAAGAAAGCTCTCAACCTGCTTCTTGTGGTCTAAGCTATTTCAGAGAAGAACGGTAACTTTATCATATTTAGTATCTTCGTAATGAAATATAATAGATTTGTAACAATTTAAATCTACTTATGTAGTACAATATCCATAGTATCGATTTATATCGAGTAATATCGTTAGCGGGATGGAGAGCACTATGGAAGAAAACAATCAGAAACGACTTAAAAAGGAAGTAATTTTAACCTGTATGGTTATCTTGGAGATGTTGATTGTTTGTGTCTGTATCGTTATAGTAAAGATAAATACAGATAGCAAATCACAAACAAAAGAGGTCATTAAAACTGGTATGGTACAAGGTCCAGCAACCACTACTTTACCATCTATGGCACCTTCTGTTACACAGGCACCCTCAATGATACCAACTATTACGCCAACACAAGCGCCCTCTACTCCTCCCTCATCGTCACCTACTGTAACAGTAACACCTAGCCCTTCCACAAATCCTTCTTCTGATAAGGCCACTGCAAAAGAATTATTTGCAGACAGTGTATTTATTGGGGATTCTAGAACAGAAGGATTGCAGATAAAAACTAATCTTTCCACTGCTAGGTTTATCACCCATCGGGGATTAACGGTTTCAACAGCTATGACGGAGAAAGTTATAAAGCTTAAAAATGGGGAAAAGGGTACCATTCTTGATGCTTTAAAAGAAGGGAAGTATAAGAAGGTATTTGTTATGTTCGGCGTAAATGAATTAGGTTGGCCATACACTTCCACATTCAAGGATAAGTATGAGGAATTAATTAAGTACATAAAAGAAATCCAGCCGGATGCTGAAATCTATGTACAATCTATAATTCCAGTTACAAAGACTAAATCTGACAGCAGTAACATCTATAATTTAACTAATATTAAAAAGTTCAATAAAACAATCTTAGCGATGACTAAGGACTTAGGCGTTAACTACTTAAATGTTCAAGAGGCAGTCACAAAGTCTGGTACCTATCTTCCAGAGGACTCTGCAGTAGATGGAGTACATCTAACGAAAGATGCTTGCGTAAAATGGTTAGAGTATCTTACGAATCATATTGCATAAATAAGTGTATTTTAATGTCCTTTCGTAGGACATGCTTCGCTATAAAGTAGCAAGAGCCAAATAGATCGACAAATATGTCGCCTATTTGGCTCTTGCTGCTTTATCTGCAATGCAACTATTACAGTCCAGTTTTACTCTTGCCCAAAGGTCTGGTCATTTAACATTTTATAGGTCTCATACCGTTCCTTAGACTGTAGCTCTGCTCTTAAGAATAATTCCTCTGCTTCCTTTGGAAATTGCTTCATCAAAGCAGAATAACGAACCTGAGACATTATAAAATCTCTAAAGCTTTCTGTTGGTTCTTTGGAATCTAGTTTAAATGGGTTCTTACCCTCTTTTCTTAAATCCGGGTTATATCGGTACAGATGCCAATATCCACATTTGACAGCCTTTTTTATATTCTCCATGCTTCTTCCCATGCCTTCCTTTAAGCCATGGCTGATACATGGGGCATAGCATATGATAATAGATGGACCTTTATAGCGTTCTGCTTCCTCTATCGCTCGAAGAAGTTGATTATTATCCGCATGAATACCAACCTGAGCAACATATACGTTACCATAGGTCATCATCATCCGACCAAGGTCCTTCTTTCCACTCTTCTTACCAGAAGCTGCGAATTTGGCAACAGCTGCTAAAGGTGTTGATTTGGAGGATTGTCCACCAGTATTGGAGTAGATTTCCGTATCAAATACTAAGATGTTAATATCCTCTCCTGTAGACAGTACCTGATCTACTCCACTAAATCCAATATCATAAGCCCAGCCATCTCCACCAAGAATCCAGTGAGACCGTTTTACAAAGTAATCCTTATATTCCATAAGCTTACTGATCTTGCCTTTTACTTCTTCATTGGAGGTCTCATACTGATGAAGATAATGCATTACCTTATGACTGATTTCTTTCGATACATACCCATCTTCTTTATACTGAATCCAGTCCTCTAAGAGTTCCTTTAAACCATCATCTATATGCAGCTGTATCAGTTCTTCCATTAAGGTCTTAATCTTATTTCTTAAGTGTCTTACTGCAAGATACATACCAAATACATATTCTGCATTGTCTTCAAACAGAGAGTTACCCCATGATGGGCCTTTCCCCTCAGGGTTGACTGTATATACGGTGGAAGGTGCAGAAGCTGCCCAAATGGAGGAACAACCTGTAGCATTGGCTATCATCATTCTCTCACCAAAAAGCTGGGTAACCAATTTGATATATGGAGTTTCACCACAACCAGCACAAGCTCCAGAGAATTCAATCAGTGGTTGCTTGAATTGACTATCCTTTACCGTATGAGCAGTAGCTTTATCTGGCTTACTCTTTACCTTACTAATTGCATATGCCCAGTTCTCTACCTCATGAGGCAATTGAGTATAAAGCTTCTCCATAATAAGAGCTTTTCCCTTTGCCGGACAGATATCCGCACAGTTACCACAACCAGTACAATCCATTGGGCTGACTTGAATGCGATACTGTAGTCCTTCTAATCCTTTACCAACAGCCTTCTTCGCCACAAATTTATCAGGAGCTTCTTCCATCTCCTGTTCCTCTAGTAAGAATGGTCGTATACAGGAGTGAGGACAAATATAGGAGCACTGATTACACTGGATACATCTTTCTTCAATCCACTCTGGAATGTTAACACCGACACCACGTTTTTCATAAGCACTGATACCATTCGGGAAGGTTCCATCTTCTCTTCCAGTAAACGCACTGACTGGCAGCTTATTGCCTTCCATTGCCTCCATTGGTCGTACAATCTTCTGTATAAATTCAGGTTCACAAACCTCTTCTTCCTCTTTCGTTTCTGTAACCACTGCCCAGCTATCTGGTACTTGTACCTCCTGTACTGAGTCGATTCCTTTTTCTAGTGCCTCTTGGTTCATAGCGACTACTTTATCGCCTTTTTTCCCATACATCTTAGCTATGGTTGTTTTTAGGTTATCTACATAAACTTCTTTAGGAAGCACATCAATGAGCTTAAAAAAAGCCCCCTGCATAATCATATTAATACGATTGCCTAGTCCAATCTCTTCTGCAATCTTTACTGCGTTAATGATATAAAACTTAGCTTTCTTTAAGGCTAGTTGCTTCTTAACACTAGCAGGAAGTTCATTTTCTAATTGTTCCTCAGACCACTGGGTATTAAGAACAAAGATACCTCCTGGCTTTAAATCCTCTAACATCTGATATTTGTGCACATAAGACTGGTTATGACAAGCCACATAGTCAGCGTCCTTCACGAGATACGTAGACCGTATTGGCTTTTCACCAAAACGTAAATGGGATACGGTTAGACCACCTGACTTTTTAGAATCATAATCAAAATAAGCCTGTACATTTAGGTCTGATAAATTACCAATTAGTTTTATGGCTTGCTTATTAGCACCCACGGTACCATCAGAACCAAGTCCCCATATCTTACAGCTCTTAATTCCCTCTGCTACTTGATATTGGGCAGAAACCTCGTGTAAGGAGGTATTAGTAACATCATCGATAATACTTAGTGTAAACTGATTCTTTGGACACTCCTGCTTTAGATTCTCATATACACTAATAATGTCCTCTGGAGTGGTGTCTTTAGAGCCAAGTCCATAACGTCCACCTACAATAATCGGTGGTTCCTTCTCCTTAGCGAAAGCAGTACAAACATCTAGATACAAAGGTTCTCCAATAGCTCCTGGTTCCTTTGTTCGGTCTAGAACTGCCACCTTCTTTACGCTCCGTGGCATCTTTTTTAGAAAATGCTCTACAGAAAATGGCCGATAAAGATGCACCTTTAGCACTCCGTACTTACATCCATTACTATTACAATAGTCAATGACTTCTTCTATCGTTTCATTTACAGAGCCCATAGCGACTATGACATACTCTGCATCGTCAGCTCCATAATAATCAAATAGTCCATATTTGCGGCCTGTGAGGTTACCCATTTTTTCTAGATATTCTTCAATAATCGGAGTTATATTGTTATAAAATGGGTTAGAGGCTTCTCTTGTCTGAAAATAAATATCAGGGTTCTGGGCGGTACCTCTGGTAACTGGGTGATTAGGAGAAAGGCTGTTTTCTCGAAAGTGTTTTAGGGCTTCCATATCTAGTAGTCCCTCGTAGTCACTATACTCAAGAGCCTCTACCTTCTGAATTTCATGACTTGTTCTGAAACCGTCAAAGAAGTGTACCACAGGAAGTCTTCCCTTTAGTGCAGCAAGATGAGCCACTGGGGCAAGATCCATAACCTCTTGTACAGAGTTAGAAGCTAAGAGAACGCAACCAGTCTGCCTTACTGCCATTACATCCTGATGATCGCCAAAGATACTAAGAGCTTGTGCCGCTAATGCACGGGCACTGACATGTAGTACTCCAGGAAGAAGCTCTCCTGCTACTTTATACAAATTCGGAATCATAAGTAATAGCCCTTGAGATGCAGTAAAGGTTGTCGTTAAAGCACCTCCTTGAAGAGAACCATGAAAGGCTCCTGCTGCTCCTGCTTCTGATTGCATTTCCACAACATCTACAATCTGATCAAACATATTTTTACGGCCGTTAGCCGCCCATTCATCCACAATCTCTGCCATAGTGGAGGATGGGGTAATAGGATAGATCGCTGCAACCTCAGTAAATCCATAAGCTACATAGGCCGCTGCTGTATTTCCATCCACTGTCATTGTTGTCTTTCCCATTGCTTCTCCTCCTACAAGCGACTTCCGTTGTCTACCCAGTCTTTCGCTTCTTCCACATCATAAGCATCTGGAATCTCAACCTTACTTCTTGGAATTATTTCTGAGTCCTCAGACCATGCTGCCGTTCCCTCAGGATTCGTAGGGTAGGTAGAATATAAGCGTTTGTTATTTTCACCGTTTAATGCGGTTTGATTAAAAAAATTCAATGGCAATTCCTCACTTTCTTTATTTGGCATTATGTGTCCATCAAATAGCCGAATTCATCATATAAACATTATAGTTTTTAGCATCTGTTACGTATTTTATTCATATTTTGTTGCATAAAATTATGTTTCATGTACGTCATACAATCCGTTTGTAGATATGCAACAAAAAACACGGAATTCATTCATTCCGTGTTTTTTGCATTTACTTTATTTTATTGGGAGAAAACTATTAAGCTAATTACTTATCAGTTTCATTTAAGCAGGAAAAAGCTTCTTCTGTCACTTTTTCATCTGGCTTACCAGTAAGAAGGCTTACCACTGGTACAAGAATCATCCCTGCTAACATAACAAACGCCCCTGCATTAATTGAAGATTGCAAAATCTTAGGGAAGATTTGATTAAAAATCATATTAATCAAGATAAATCCACTTGCGAAAACAAAACATGCATAAACAGCTATTTTGTTCACTCTCTTCCAGAAGAGTCCATAGAAAAATGGTGCTAGGAAGGAACCAGCCAAAGCTCCCCAAGAGACACCCATGAGCTGAGCTATAAATGTCACTTTGGATTTATACTGTACAATAGCAATAATAACTGAAATTAATATAAATACAGAAATAAATACTCTCATAACGAAGAGCTGCTTCTTATCCTTCATGTCCTTTACAATGGTTCCTTTAATAAAATCCAAGGTAAGAGTAGAGCTAGAAGTTAATACTAAGGCTGATAAGGTGGACATGGATGCTGATAACACCAAGATAATAACTATACCAATTAGCAAATCAGACAACCCAGATAACATAGTTGGCATAATCTGATCATATCCCTTGGCTATATCAACGGTATTATATAAACGTCCAAAGCCTCCAAGAAAGTAGCAACCACCAGCAATCACAGCAGCAAATAAGGTTGAGACAATTGCACCTGTTTTAATGCATCTTTCATCCTTAATTGCATAAAATTTATGTACCATTTGTGGAAGTCCCCAGGTTCCTAAAGAGGTCAGAATAACTACCCCAAATAAGCTTATAGGGTCTGGTCCAAAGAGTGAGGTAAGGGCTCCTTTATCTACATTATTGGCAGTGTCCGATACATTAGTTAAGCTTTGTAGTGCCTCTGTAAACCCACCATTCTGATTTAACACAGATACCACAACAGCCACTATACCACCAAGCATGATAATACCTTGAATAAAATCATTAATGGCAGTTGCCATATAGCCTCCAGCTATGACATAGATACCAGTCAGAATTGCCATAATAATTACACAATAGGTATAGTCTATGTTAAAAGCCATACCAAACAAACGGGAAAGTCCATTATATAAGGAAGCTGTATAAGGAATCAAAAACACAAAGACAATCAGCGAAGCAACTAGTTTTAACCCTTTGCTTCCAAACCGTTTCTCAAAGAAATCCGGCATTGTCTTGCTCTCTAAGTGATGAGTCATAATCCTGGTTCTCTTCCCTAGTATTACCCATGCTAGTAGAGTTCCAAGTAGTGCATTACCTATTCCAATCCAGGTAGCTGCAATACCATATTTCCAGCCAAATTGTCCAGCATATCCTACAAAGATTACTGCAGAAAAGTAAGAGGTTCCATAAGCAAAGGCTGTGAGCCAAGCCCCTACATTCCTTCCTCCTAGTACAAACTCATTAACGTTAGTTGCCTTTTTTCTACATATCAAACCAACTGCAACCATAATAGCAAAAAATACAACTAACAATAAAACCTTAACAAACATTCCTCTTCTCCTCCCACATTATACAAAAATACATGCTACTAAAATACATTTACACATTAATGCATTTAAGCATTAATACTTTAACGCATTGAATTAATTAAATTATAGTAAACTGTACATTTTTTGTCAATAAAAATGTGGAATTTTGGTATTATCTTCACTTAATTCCCTCTTCCTTTAATATAAATTTGTTTTTATCAAATGTAAGAATCCCCTCATTTCTCATCTTGGAAAGCTCATTGGACATTGCACTTCTATCCACTCCTAGATAATCCGCAAGTTGTTGCCTGTTAAATGGAATAACAAACTCATAACTCCCCTCTTTCACAGCTTGGTGAGATAAATAGGAAAGCAAGCGACCTCTAATTGATTTTGAGGAAGTGTAAAAGATACGTCTAGACAAATTAAGATTCTTCTGTGAGGAAATAGCAAGTAGATTACGAATCAACTTACTGTGAGACGTACAGGTCTTACAGCAGGTGGTTATCACTTTTGAAATATTTAAGAATAGAATTTCTGTTTTTTCTGATGCAACCACGTTTACCATTAAAGCCTCACCAGGAACACACGCATAGGTTTCTGCAAAAATCTGCCCTGGCCCCACATGATCTAAAAT
>JAEZQN010000129.1 GCA_023441145.1 Bacillota bacterium | reverse complement strand
CTTCAATATGCCCAGACTATTTTTGAAGGGTTAAAGGCATATACTACCGAAGATGGTCGTATTGTAACCTTCCGTCCTGACCTTAATGCAAAACGTATGGCTGATTCTGCTAGAAGATTAGAGATGCCAGCATTTCCAGAGGACAAATTTGTAGAAGCTGTGGTGGAAGTAGTAAAGGCCAATAAAGACTATGTACCACCTTATGGTTCTGGAGCGACCCTTTATATTCGTCCCTATATGTTTGGAAGTAATCCTGTTATAGGGGTAAAGCCTGCGGATGAATATCAATTTAGAGTATTTACCACTCCAGTTGGACCATATTTTAAAGGTGGGGTAAAACCTCTTACTCTTTGTGTAAGTGATTTTGATCGTGCTGCTCCTCGTGGTACTGGAGACATTAAAGCTGGACTTAACTACGCTATGAGCTTACATGCTATTCAAACCGCTCACCGCAATGGCTTTGATGAAAATATGTACTTAGATGCAGCTACTAGAACGAAGGTTGAGGAAACTGGTGGAGCTAACTTTTTATTTGTGTCTAAGGATAACAAGATTATTATTCCACAGTCAGATAGTATTCTACCATCTATTACACGTCGTTCTTTAGCTACAGTAGCGAAGGATTACTTAGGACTTGAAGTGGAAGAAAGAGAAGTATTCTTAAGTGAGATAGAAGATTTTGCAGAGTGTGGCTTATGTGGAACTGCTGCTGTAATCTCTCCTGTTGGTAAGGTTGTTGACCACGGTAAGGAAATCTGTTTCCCAAGTGGCATGACTAATATGGGACCTATTACTAAGAAGCTGTATGATACATTAACTGGAATTCAGATGGGAAGAATAGAAGCTCCTGAAGGTTGGATTAAAGTAATTGAATAAGATATAAAGTATACCAATGACTCTATTTTGTGATAAAATAGAGTCATTCTTATATAATAAATAAAATTAAGGATTGGAGAATACGAATGAAATTAATATCATGGAATGTAAATGGAATACGTGCCTGTGTTGGTAAAGGCTTTCTTGACTATTTTAAACAGGTTGATGCTGATATATTTTGTATACAGGAAAGTAAGGTTTCCGAAGGGCAGGTAGTTCTAGAACTTGATGGATATCACCAATATTGGAATTATGCAGAGAAAAAAGGGTACTCTGGTACTGCTATATTTACTAAGATAAAACCTCTTTCTGTGTCCTATGGTATTGGAATTGAGGAACACGACCATGAGGGAAGGGTGGTTACTGCAGAGTTTGAGGAGTATTATGTAGTAACAGTGTATACCCCTAATTCTCAGGATGGGCTAAAACGTCTCGATTACCGTATGGAATGGGAAGATGCTTTCTTAGCTTATTTAAAGGGCTTGGAAGAGAAGAAGCCAGTTATTTTCTGTGGGGATCTTAATGTGGCCCATAAGGAAATTGATTTAAAGAATCCAAAAACAAATCGTAAGAACGCAGGCTTTTCTGATGAAGAAAGGGCAAAGATGACTGCGCTCCTTGATGCAGGGTTTATCGATACCTTCCGATACTTCTATCCTGATTTAGAGGGTGTGTACTCTTGGTGGTCATACCGCTTTAGTGCTCGTGCCAAGAATGCGGGATGGCGTATCGATTATTTTCTCGTATCTAAGCAGTTAGAAAACCGTTTGGTTAAAGCTGCTATTCATACAGAGGTTATGGGAAGTGACCACTGTCCAGTAGAGCTTATCATACAGTAATAAGGAGGATTGTCCATGAAGGGAAAGACCAATTGTGAATGTTGTCTCAATTACGTTTATGATGAAGATTATGACTGCATGATATGTGATATGGACCTAGACGAAGATGAGATGGCTAAATACCTTACATCCACCTTTGATAATTGTCCTTATTATAAGATAAATGATGAATATAGGATTGTTAGAAAACAAATGTAGAGGATAAACATTTTCATTTTTATTACGATTGTGATACAATAGCCTTTAACATAAGCATTATTTGGAAAGAAGGGGAAGGTCTATATGTTTGTCGATTTACACAACCATAGTAACTACTCTGATGGAACGATGTCACCCCAGGAAATCTTAAGGGTTGCCAAGGAAGCGAAAGTATCGGTACTGGCTATTACAGATCATGATGTTTTAGATGGCTCCCGTGAACTATTAAGACTTAGTGAAAAAGACAATATCCACGTGATTTCTGGTGTAGAGATTAATGCATTGGAGGGGAAGGACAATATCCATGTACTAGGGTATGGGGTGGATTTAGAGAATAAGGTTTTTTGTGAGAGAATAGAGGAAAACAGACGAAAGTTAGATGACATTAGTATTATTATGATAGGTAAAATGGAGGCAGCTGGCTGCCCGGTATCTATAGAGGAATATAAGGGGGTAAGCTATAACCAAGTACAGGGTGGTTGGAAGGCGTTATACTATCTGTTGGACAAAGGTATCACTAGTAGCCTAATGGAAGGATTTTCCCTCTATGATAAATATGAGTGTGGATATGATATCGTAGATTTTCCTAGTGTAAGAGAGGTTGTTCGTTGGATTCATCAAGCAGGTGGTATTGCAATTCTAGCACATCCTGGAGTTTCTCTTCTTAAGGAGGATATGACGTTACCACAGTTTCGTATGAAACTGACGGAGTATCTTAGTTTTGGAATTGATGGGATAGAATGCTATTATCCAAAGCATTCAGAGGATGTTACCAATATCTGCCTTGATGTATGTAGAAAGCATGGACTTTCTATCACATCAGGCTCTGACTGCCATGGAACATTTCAAAAATCTAGAATAGGGGAGCTAAGAATGAGACTAGAGTTATTACAACTTCCAGCTTGTCTACTGAAATAAAGTTAAGGGATGTTGTTATGAAGAATTTTAAAATTATGTTAATACTCTTTGCAGTACAGATTTTCTATATGGCGACTATTCTATTATCTTGTGTTTGGGATAGTACTATGTTTATGGCCCTTAGGGTGCTTACGTACTTTATGTGGGGGTTTTCCCTTTATGTAGTCAGTCATAGTATTAGAAGATATGAACGGTCTAAAAAGAATAGAAGAAGAAGTATTATTATTTATGTGATAGGCTGTATTTCAGTCCTAACTGCTCAATTTATTTCTGCGGCAAAGCCATCTTTTATGATTGCCTTGATATTCACCATATTTTTATTAGTCATTTATTTGGTAGAGCTTGTGCTTGTGTTTGATATTAGAAAAACTATGGTAGATGAGACCATACTGGAACTAGAAAGCAATCCAAATAAAGAATTGTTTGAGGGGAATACGAAGGAAAGGCATATTAGAAATCATAGCCTTTTGGTAACCGCTCTATTCTTTGGCTTATTGTTTACCTACCTTGGTGTTCCAATACTATGTAGTCAAGACTATTTTCTAGGTACTAAGGCTTTGATTTTCCTATATGCATGGGATATTGCAATTCTTCTTATGAGACTATATATAGTAAAAGAAGGGTTTTGTATGTTTCTTAAGGAGATTCTTTGCTTTCAAGTAAGTATGATGTGTCTATCCATTGGTCTTTCAAGACTGGATTTAGCTATGGAGCAGACCATATTTCAATTAGTGTGTATTCTCTTTATTACACCAATTATTTATGACATTATAAGGGACATCAAAAGGTTAGCAAAGGCAAAATAGTGTGTAATTTACTTTCAATATGCCGATACTATTATAAGGAAGTATGTGTCTTTATTGTGGATAAGAATGGTGGTGAAAGCCGTGAAAAAACGTAAAGAAAAACAGAAAAGAGCACTTATTTGGTTTATTCTATTTGTGGTAATCCTAGGACTGGATTTGTATTTTATCAAATCCTTTATGGAAGATGATAGTGTCGTTGCCAACACAGATGAGTATTTGTCAGAGGACGTCATGGCCAATGAAGCCAATGCAGATAATCTTAGTGGCAAGGATGCTACAGGCCAGAACCAAGAAGCTACTAGTGGAGGCAGTAATAAGGTGTTACTCGATGTACCTTATATTAATCAAACGAAGGATTATATTAATGCCTGTGAAAGTATTTCTACCGTTATGGCTTTACATTATCTAGGGATTGACATTAGTGTGGATGATTTCATTAATAAATACTTGGACATTGGGGAAGTTCCATATCACGACAATAATGGAGTTTATGTAGGTAGTAGTCCTTGGGAAGTGTTTCCTGGAAATCCAACGGATGAAACGGGTTGGGGTTGTTATGCTCCAGTAGTCGTAAATGCTCTAAACAAGTTTATAGATAAAGATCTGTATGATGTACAGGAGTTGTATAATGAAAGAATTACAACACTTTGTTCAGAGTATATTGATAAAGGAATTCCAGTTATCTTCTGGGCTACGATCAACATGCAGGCGCCTTATAAGGGTTCTACATGGAAGCTTAAAGATAGTGAGGAAAGTTTTACATGGATTCGCCCAATGCATTGTGTCCTTTTAGTAGGATATGATGATGAATATTACTATTTTAATGATCCATGGGAGAAAAAAGCTTGTAAGTATAAGAAGGCTGAAGTGGAGAGAGCCTACAGGGGAATGTACCAGCAAGCAGTTGTTGTTACCAATAAATAAATACGTGAGAAATGATATTAAAAGAGGATAGGATATAGGCATACAAAATGTTTATATCCTGTTCTCTTTTTGTTTAGACATATTTGTCTCAAATAATATAGTATACCCAATCTTGTCCAATAGTATTCATACTTACAACAATTTTACATAAATTTTACTTAGACTGCCCTTTATAATTTACATGATAATATTACAGTTTACTTAGACAAGGGCTAAGGGAGGATTAAATTATGAAAAGCAAAATACTTGCTTACATTATGGTAGTCGGTCTAAGTGCAGTTATGCTTACTAGTTGTTCTACAAAGGAATTTGAAGCTGCTACTGTTATCTCTACGGTTTCTAGAGAGGGTGGTTCTGGTACTAGAAGTGCTTTTTCTGATTTGTTTCATTTGATTGAGAAAAAAGACAATGGACATAAAACAGATGTGACTACAGAAGAAGCGATAATTGTAAATAAAACTGGTGTTATGATGGTTAACGTAGCAGGTGATCAGTATGCCATTGGATATATTTCACTTGGATCATTAAATGATTCTGTAAAGGCTTTAGAAATAGATGGAGTAATACCTTCCGTAGATAATATAAAGGATGGTAGCTACACCATTGCAAGACCATTCTATATAGCGGCAAAGGAAGGGTTATCTACACAGGGGCAAGATTTTGTGAACTTTATTCTCAGTGAAGAAGGCCAAAAGATAGTAGAAGAGAACAACTACATTCCGTTTGTAGAGGATCCGAAGCCATACAAAGCACAAGGTGTTAAGGGTGATTTGGTCATTGCAGGCTCCTCCTCTGTTACACCAGTAATGGAAAAGTTAAAAGAAGCTTATGAAGAAATCAATAAAGACGTTACGTTGGAG
>JAEZQN010000248.1 GCA_023441145.1 Bacillota bacterium | reverse complement strand
GATGATTTATACCTGCAGTCTCCTGGGGATGATACCACTATTGCAGTGGCTAAGATTATTGATAAAAAGGTGGTCCACATTTTTACTGGTCCACCCGTAATAAAAGAGAATGATACTAGAGTGGTGCTTGACTTTATGGCTGGGAATGCCACAACCATTGTATGTGGGGGCACAACGGCTAATATAGTAGCAAGAGAAATGAATAAAGAGGTTATCACCAGCCTAGATTATATTGACCCAACTATTCCACCAATTGCCTATATTGAAGGCATAGATTTGGTGACAGAGGGTGTTTTGACCTTGTCTAAAACCTTAACAATACTAAAAGAGTATGTAGAGGGTGATATAGATGAGCATTTTTTTGCTGCCCTTGATGAGAAAAATGGAGCATCCATGGTGGCGAAAGTGTTGATTGAAAATTGTACTGATTTACACCTATTTGTAGGAAAAGCAATTAATGTGGCACACCAGAATCCTGATTTGCCATTTGATTTAAGTATACGAATGAATCTTGTACAACAGATGCAGGATGTAATGACCAAGATGGGAAAGGAAGTTGCAATTTCCTATTATTAATTACGGAGGATATACCATGCTTGAAGATAACGCGAGACTTGGGAGTATAAAACATGAAGTACTTTATTCGGTAGCGAAGGCAGCATTTCAGGGAAACCTAGAAAGTCATAGAGAGCAGATTCCTTATGATATGATTCCTGGCCCACAGGCTAGATTTCGCTGTTGCATCTATAAAGAAAGAGAGATTATACGTCAAAGAGTTCGTTTGGCTGAGGGGCTGTCTCCACAGCCAAATAAGGATAATAAAAACATAGTACAAGTAATCAATTCAGCTTGTGAGGGCTGTCCAATTACAAGATTTACTGTAACAGATAATTGCCAGAAATGTGTCAGTAAACGTTGCCAAGAGGCGTGTAATTTTGGGGCAATTTCAATGACCAAGGAACGTGCCTACATAGATCCAGAACACTGCAAGGAATGCGGCAAATGTACACAGGCTTGTCCTTACAATGCCATTGCAGATCTCATGCGACCATGTAAAAGAAGTTGTCCAGTAGATGCAATATCTATGGATGAACATAATATTGTAATTATAGATGAAGACAAATGTATTCAATGTGGTGCCTGCATTAAGGACTGTCCTTTTGGTGCTATTTCAGATCGTTCCTTTATGGTGGATGTCATTGAATATCTGTTAAGTGATCACCCAGTATATGCCTGTGTAGCTCCAGCTATAGAAGGGCAATTTGGAAAAGATGCCTCCATTGGGGTACTGACAGAAGCTATGAAAGCCCTTGGCTTTAAGGATATGTATGAAGTAGCCCTAGGGGGAGATATTGTTGCAAAAAGTGAGGCAGAGGAATGGTTGGAGGCATATGAAGAAGGCAAGAAAATGACTACCTCCTGTTGTCCGGCTTTTGTAAATATGATTAAGAAACACTACCCACAGCTTATAGAGAATATGTCCACCACGGTTTCCCCGATGGCTGCAGTAGCAAGATTAATTAAAGCCCAGGACCCAGATGCCGTTGTTGTATTTATTGGACCTTGTATAGCCAAGAAAGGGGAGGTTCTTGACAACGTTGCCCAAGATAGTGCAGATTATGCCCTGACCTTTGAGGAATTAGATGCCATGTTCCGTGCTAAGAAAATCGATTTAGCAGATTATCAAGGAAAGAAACAGCAAGCAAGTATCTATGGTAAACGATTCTCCCAGTCTGGAGGCGTAACCAAGGCGGTTGTAGAAGCTATGGAAGAAATGGGAAGGGCTACTGACATAACTGTCTGCCAGGCAAATGGGGCAGCAGAGTGTAAGAAAGCCTTAACGCTTCTTAAATTAGGAAGACTCCCTGAAGACTTTATGGAGGGTATGGTCTGTGAAGGTGGTTGTATGAACGGCCCAGGAACTGTAGCAAGAGGACCACTTGCTAAGAAGAATCGAGAGGCACTTCTTGCTCAGGCAGACAAACGGGGAATTGAAGATGCCTTAAAAGAATATGAGGAGGTTGAGATTTCAACTCATAGAAGATAAAAGAGGTCTAACACATGTGATTTGGTGTGTTAGGGTAGATAGCTTAAGACTGTAAAAAAAATCGCATAAATGTGTCATTTTAATAGAAACTAATAGTAAGAAATATTGACAAATAAGCCAGAAATTGTTATCGTTAATAAAAGGCAAATGGGTCTTGTTTCATTTGCCTATTTTTGTGTCCAAAGAATTAAAACATTCTTTATTTTGAGAAGGAGGAAGTAGAGATGAGAAGTAAACGAATTATTGCAATTGTACTTTGCATGATCTTTTCCATGTCATTTATTGCATGTGGAAGTAAGGTAGTGGACAAGTCTGGTGGAAAAACAGATGAATCAGCAACACCAAAGGCAACAGAGACTCCAAAGCAAACTGATGCAGCAAGTAATGCTCCTGCAACTAATGAGGGCCTAGGATTAATTAAGGATGGCACCTTAAGTGTAGGTGTTGAGATTGGATACCCACCATTTGAGCAATTTGCAGAGGATGGAACTACTCCAGTCGGATTTGATATTGATTTCGCGAAAGCGTTGGGACAGAAGCTTGGTGTTGAGGTTAACTTTATTAATACTGCATGGGACAGCATCTTTGCAGGAATTGGAACGAACTATGATGTAGTTATTTCTTGTGTAACTATTAATAATGAGAGAAAAGAAACAATGGATTTCTCAGATCCATATGTAAATAGCTATCAATCAATCGTAGTGAAGAAAGGTAGTACCTTAACCTTTAATAGTTTAAATGATCTTGATGGTAAGAGTGTAGCTTTACAGAAGGAAACTACTTCTGATGAAATAATCAAGAACTTGATTTCCACTGGTACCATTAAGGCAACTGTAGTAGGAAGTGAGAAAGTAATTACATGCTTTACCCAGTTAGACAACGGGGAAGTGGATGTCGTACTTTGTGATAGTATCGTATCCGATGGTTACATAGGTAAAGAGCCAGACAAATATGTGAAGATATTCCAAGACGATACTT
>JAEZQN010000224.1 GCA_023441145.1 Bacillota bacterium | reverse complement strand
TTAAGAATCGCTGCTGTATTTGCTGTCGTTCTCGGTGTATTTGGTCAATTAGGAGCTGTGATTCAAATGGTTCCTCCTGCAGTTAGTGGCGGTATCAGTATTGTGTTATTCGGTATGATTTCTAGTGTAGGCGTACGTATCCTAATTAATAATCAAATTGATATGTCAAGCAGCAGAAACCTGATGATTTCTTCCTTAATATTAGTACTTGGTATCGGTGTAGATGCCATTGTTATTCCAAATACAGATAATCTCTCTATCTCTGGTCTTGCTATTGCTGCCGTACTTGGAATTATCCTTGCAGCTATTCTTCCAGAAGATAAGCCTGCCGAAGAAGAAGTAGAAGAATAATTCTTACGTTTTAATTATAATTTACATAAGAAATTATTAAAAATCTGTCAATGGTCCAAATCTTATTTGGATTACATTGACAGATTTTCTTTGCTTTGATAACATTTTCATAAATACTTTATCAACAAAAATCAACAATATAATATCTTATATTTGCATAATTTAAATAGAAAGGATAGCTACCATGTCAGACACCCAACAACGCAATGAAGATCAAACTTACATATATTACACTCCCTCCAGTGCATACAACTATCCTAATAAGCCCTATGAGCCTTTTCCCTTAAAACCCTCCGAGAAACCCATGAACAAACGCAAGAAAAAAATGCTAATTTGTCTAATTATAACTTTCCTAATTATAGCAATTGGGTTATTCTTATCTTATAGATATCTTCCGTCTGTAAAACATTTTGTTACCCGTAATTTTTATGGAGCAGACAAATACTATCTTTACACAGAAAGCACTAATTTAAAAAAGGGCATTGCTTCCCTGTATGACTATACTAGCCAATCATCGATTTCTACTAAGGATAAAAACCCTTCCATCTTAAATTCCTATCGTATGCTGAGCAAAGATATTAACCTACTGAACATTGAATATTTACAAGATAACAATAGGCAATATCTTTTATTTCCTCAAATAAGTGAGCAGTACATAGATATCACAGAGATTTTAAGACTCTTTACTACCCTATCAGATGAATATAATACAACAGAGATTTTGGACCGCTATGTAGGTAGCTTTATAGAAAACATCACTAAGTATAGCAGAATTCACTTAGAGAAAGATACAACCTTGGACTTATCTGCATACACAGAATATCCAACTACTGAGTCCCCATTATCCACTTATATCTTCGATGAATTTACAGTTTCTATTACGGAAAAGGATGTAAACACAATATTACTTACCTTAATTGACTTACTGAAAGAAGACCAAGAATTTATAGAACTAGTGGAGGTTACTGGCGTAGATAGCTACTATTTTCAAGCGGCCCTATCCTATATTAAGGCTGAATTACAAAACTATAAGCCGGATAGCAAAACCCCATTGATCGAAATGGAGGTTTACACCCACATGGGTGACATCCTAGCTCGTAACATTAATTTTGGGAAGGAAGGCCTCTATAAGATCACCTGTGTCAGCTCACCATATGAGAGTTCAGACCTTTTAACGTTAAATGAAAGTCAGATTATCTCTATCATGGATAAGGAACAATTGAAAAAGTATATGGAGAACTCCTCTATTGCTTCTGTTTTAGATACCTTGGCAACGCAATTTTCACTATCCATCAATAAAGATGAGTTTAGTAATTCCTTTTTGTTCTTTTTGATTGAATATATATATCGCTTAGTTCCATAAAGGAGGAAACAATGAACATTAAGCTTAAATGGCATTCAAAAAACAATAATGATATGAACTATAAGTTTCAAAACAGAAGCGATGCTGATACACAGTCAGAAGAAATGCAGTTATATCTAAACAGACTAGATAAAGTCGATGTTCCTACGGTTAATAAGAGACTATCCTTAAGGATAAAGGTTGCCCTTTTCTCAGGTACTATTCTAGCCCTTGGTTTAGTTTTTATCTTGTTCCTAGATGGAGAAAATAAGCTAAAATCTGTCTTTTCCTCTACAAGTACTAAGGATGCCTATCTAGCTTTAGAGAACTCTTACACTGACTCCATTGAGCAATTATTCACTACCAGTGGGTCCATAGTAAATAAAATAAAAGAGAACAATACCCAATTTACAGGCAATATGAGCATGAAATTTAATTCAGATATTGCTGATATCGTCGCTCCCTCCTACCATTATGATATTAATGGCTATCTTACAAAGGAGTTTTCCTCTGCCACTCTAGATTTATCCATGAATGAGGAGCATATTGTAACCAACAACTTTTACACAAAAGCAGGAGAGGACCATTGCTATTTCGATTTCCCAGAATATGATTCTAAACCAATTGATTTAAGCGTGCAAACTGATCAACAATACAAAGAACTAATGAACTACCTTATCTCAATCGCTCCTACTATTAAAACATACTACAGTCAATTAATAGATACCTTGGCTAACAAAGGTACTCTTACTTATAACGAAGAAGTAGAATATACTGTTGGCAATCTTTCTACCACCTGTAGCTCCTATGATATTTCCGTTACTCCCACACAGTACAATGACATTATGAAGAATCTACTATGGGATATACTAGAGGACAAAACACTAGGGGATAAGATTAGTAGTCTTAAACCATTATTTTTAGCCTATCTATCCAGTATATCTTCTGATTCTATCACTATGACTGTGTACTGTGATGATACAAAGATTCTAGGTAGAAGTATTCGGGCAGAAGTTAATGGACGTACTTTTATCTTTTTTATAGGATCTCTACAGGTAAAGAGTGAATACAGCTTTGATTGCTACTTTCAAAAAGATACTGAAGGCCAATCCGATGGGTATATAGCAAACCTTAATGTTAGTGCATCTAATTTTCACGATACCTATAGCGGCTCAATCTCCTTCTCCATGAATTACATCCAACTAGAAGGATCCTTTAGTAAAGTAACCTTCAACCCTGATTCACTTTTCCCACTAAGCGGTAAATTGAAAGTAAATTATACCTTTGGAAACAACTCCTCAGCACTACCTAATGCACTGAATATAGATATTTCTAGCGTTCAAGAAAGGCTACAGATATATGTGAATCTATATCATGATGCAGATTTCTATAATTCCACTATGAAAGATGGAGATATTACCTCATATCCTTACTACTGTTCTACTAGTATTTACCTTACAGCAGAGCCAGCAGCAAAAGTAGAATTTACACCTAATGAAACATCTAAAGATATGGTATCCACTAGTTGGAAGGATGTATCTGCTTCTATGACCAATCAGCCTATTGAAAATATGTTGAATAGCTATTGTAAAGCCTATAATAGTAAAACAAACTATACTAGAGAAGAAGCCCTTAAGATGATAGAAGATGGTTATATCTATCCCTTCTTTCCAGATATGGCTGCTATGTCATCTTACTATAATTTTGGTTCTTCTTACTATAATTCATCTGACTATGGAGTTGAAGACGGGGTACAGATAAACATCCTTGGAGATTACATAACATATCCTACTACTTCCTTTACTTCTGCCGAGGACTATATCAAAGAATATTTAGCAGATGCCACACCAATCTATCAGAACGAAATTTTTACTACTACTGTAGACCAGACTTTACAACAAATACATGATTTATGCAAAGTAGAAATGAACCTCAATGTAGATATAAATGAGGAAAATCAAGAAGATTCCATCTCAATCTACGGAAATATTTTTACTGGTAAGAAGAGTTATTCATCACTGAGTAATCTTCAGCTATCTACACGTATAAAGACCCCGATAGATGCCGCGATGATTGGTTATTCTATTACCATTCTCTATGACACTATAACAAAAAAAATATTTTATGTATCATATAATTTCCCATATTCATATATGTCAGACGATGAATTTATAGATTTTTCCTGTAAGCTTGCACATATTATTGAACCATCCAAATCCACAGAAGTATATTCCTCTTATTTTAAAAATAATGGTTTAGGGACTGGTTTATTCTATACTGAGGATACTGATACTATCCTAACCCTTGAAGCTTCAGACTATATAACGGAAACTGGTGAGAATGAAAAAAATCAAGCATTTTCCATTTATCGTGGTTCTGCAAAATTTTATTAAAAAACATTTGACATTCTAATTCTACGATGTATAATAGGTACATAAACAAAGGCGTTTCTTATGACAATAAGAAGCGCCTTTTCTTATTTATAGGACTTAACTTACCTTTCTATAAATAAGATATGAGAGAAGTAAATAAGAAGGAGGTAGTAGTTATGAAAAAACTTGAAATTATCATAAAGCCGGAAAAGCTAGAAGACCTGAAATCTATTCTAGAAGGTTGTAAGGCAAATGGTATCATGATATCCAACATTATGGGTTACGGTAACCAAAAAGGCTTTAAACAAGTTTATAGGGGAGCTGAATACAATGTTAATCTTCTACCAAAGGTAAAGGTTGAGACCGTAGTACCTAATGATATCTCCGAATTAATTATTGATAAAATTGTAAAAGAGATTAACACTGGCAGTTATGGTGATGGTAAAATCTTTATTTACGAAGTACAGGATGCTGTCCGTATACGTACTGGGCAACGGGGATCAGAGGCTTTATAGAAAACTAACGTCTATTATACAATATATTATCAAGGGAGATAATACTGTGCCAGAGCATAGGTTATCTCTCTTTTTTAATAAACAAAACTCTGTGCTATTCCACAGAAATTACTGTGCTAATCCCATGGAATTTGATACTTATTTAGAGGGGATTTCTCTAATCCCTTCTAAACTAGTATCAACCCTTTAACAAATCTAACAAGAAAAACCACCTTACACCCTTAAGGTGGTTTTTCGCTTTCTATTTACTTACTTTACAAACTTTTTATATTTACTTCCTTTCTATTATCCTATGCTTATGATATACTAATCCTATGTTTACCAAGTTATATTTTTACTAGCTATCATGGAATTACTTTATTAAAGGAGTGTATTATATGGCCAAAAAAAGTGTTTTGGGGGATGACGCTGCTATTTTCCAAAAAAGACCCTCACAAGGCGAGAGAACTAAATTAAAAGGATTACCTTTTAAAAAGAAATTGCAATACATAAAAGATTATTATATAAAAGCTTGTATAGTAATAGGAATTACCGCTTTTGTAGTGATTTACCTAATATTTACGCTTGTTAGACCTAAGGATGAAGTATTACTACGCGTCATTTCCATCAATGATTCTTATACAGATGAGCAAACAGAATCATTAATTAACGATTTTGGGAAAACAATAAATTATAACCCTGATAAAGAGAATATTCTTATTGAGGATGGTTTATTGTTAGATCCTGAAAATTTGAATACTAATGTACAAGATGCCATAACAATTTATACTACTGCCGGTACCCTGGATGTAGTTATAGCGGATGAAGATGTCTTTAATCTCTATGCCAAGAGTGGTTATTTTTGTGATTTATCTGATGTATTCTCTAAGTAATATTTAACCACATTATCGAAGGACCTATTATATGCGACTAGTACGGTTGTTGCCGAAGATAGTAATAAGCAAGAAAGCAGTGATACTGTAGATACCAC
>JAEZQN010000203.1 GCA_023441145.1 Bacillota bacterium | reverse complement strand
AACCTTACCAGCTGCAGCACCAGGAGATGCTGGAAGAGCTTTACCTACAGGAGTTGCAGCCTTAAGAGCCTTAACATCAAATCCTGGATGTAATAACTGATCAAGGGACTTAGCTTCGATACGGCTAATAGCAACTTCAGGAGTAATCTTTCCTTCATCTACTAAATCGCAAGCGATTTGAAGAGCAGCTGGAGCTGTTCTCTTACCATTACGAGTCTGTAAGAAGTATAATTTACCTTCCTGAATAGTGAATTCCATATCTTGCATATCTTTATAGTGTGCTTCAAGTTTCTGAGCAATTGCCATAAACTCTCTGTAACACTCTGGTAAATCTTCTTCTAATCTAGTGATAGGAAGTGGAGTTCTAATACCAGCAACAACGTCTTCACCCTGTGCATTGATTAAGTACTCACCATAAATCTTAGCTTCACCAGTAGATGGGTTACGAGTAAATGCAACACCTGTACCGGAAGTCTCACCCATGTTACCAAAAACCATACTTTGAACGTTTACAGCTGTACCCCAATCTCCAGGGATATCGTTCATTCTTCTATAGTAAATAGCACGAGGGTTGTCCCAAGAACGGAATACTGCTTTCACAGCCCCCATTAACTGTTCCTTAGGATCCTGTGGGAAGTCTGCTCCCATCTTTTCTTTATAAATAGCCTTATATTTAGCAATAACCTCTTTTAAATCTTCAGCTGTTAAGTCTGTATCGACTTTAGCACCTTTTTCTTCTTTGATTTCATCTAAGATGCCTTCAAAGAAAGTCTTACTCATTTCCATAACAACGTCTGAATACATCTGAATAAATCTTCTGTATGAGTCATAAGCAAATCTTGGATTTCCTGTCTTCTTTGCAAATCCTTCTACAGCCACATCATTAAGACCTAAGTTAAGAATAGTATCCATCATACCTGGCATAGAAGCTCTAGCACCAGAACGTACAGAAACTAATAGTGGATCTTCAGTATCACCGAATTTCTTTCCTTGAATTGCTTCAAGCTGTCCAAGGCATCCAAAAATTTGATCCTGGATTTCCTGAGAAATCTGTTTTCCATTTTTGTAGTAATCGGTACAAGCTTCAGTTGTTACTGTAAAACCCTGTGGAATTGGTAAACCTAAATTAGTCATCTCGGCTAAGTTAGCACCTTTACCACCAAGAAGGTTTTTCATGTCAGCATTACCTTCTTTAAACATATAAACCCATTTTGCCATTGTAGTAATTACCTCCTAAACAATATGTTTAATATTTTAACAATCAGGACAGAATCCAAGACTGTTATTTCCCATTTTGTCAATACCCCAGATGCACAAAACATTATATCATACTTGGTCATTTAAGGAAATACTTTTTTCATTTTTGTCAAATATAGCACACGTAGTTCCCCATTTATATGTATTTTCTACACATTTTAAATAAATGGTAATATATTCTTTGTGTATGATGTTTTCTGTAATATGTACTTGCTCTAACAAAAGATTTATGCATCTGTTACCCTTATACAATACTTCTACCAGCCTTTTAAAGCAATGTCTTTTTTTATCTCTCATTTTTTTCCATCTAGATAACAACAAAAAATCCAGTTATTACAGAAGTATTCTTCTATAATAACCGGATTTAAACTATGCTTTAGCATTATTCTTAATAAGTTGTAATATTTGGTCGCGATTAGTAAGGTTCTTATATATTTTAAGCTTCTTTTTTGTTTTAAATTGGCCTATCGTATAGCTTACGAGAAGATACTTTCTTCTTTCCTTTACAACCTCGATATCATCCATAATTTCATAAAGAATATCACTTTTACACTCCACACTTTCATCATTACATAGAGTACAGAGAAACTCCTCGAAATTCTCATCCTTAATAATCTCTTGCTTTTTCTTAATTACATCAATAAATTCATCTTTCGTTTGTTTTTTATGATAAGGCTTAAAATGAAGCACTACCTTTCCATCTCTTAACATTTCCTTAAACCAAAAATGAACAATCTTCTTATCATGAGTAATACCGAAAATCTGGTATCGTAACGCTTCCACGGAACCACGTCCAGAAAGCCCTATCAGCAAAACAATTAACCAAGCGATACAGATTAGTGCAATTAAGAAACTTCCAATTTGTAACTTACCTACTTTTATAATATTTAAATAATCCATTATAAAGATAGCGATAGGCGCAAGAAGACACACTGCTATCATTAAATTATACTTAATATAATAACGATACTTAACAGCTAATTTTCTAGACCCTTTGCAAAAGGTTTCTATATCCATTAGATTTGCCCCCTCACTACATTATTTCTAATGTTACTAGAATCGTAAGCCTCTGTATTACAATCGATCTGCACTAGTATCTAAATTTATCGGCAAAATATGCTTTTAGATCTTCAATCTTAACACGTTCCTGTTCCATAGTATCTCTATCACGTACAGTAACAGCGCCGTCAGTCTCAGATTCAAAGTCATAAGTGATACAATATGGTGTACCAATCTCATCCTGTCTGCGATATCTTTTACCGATGTTTCCTCTATCGTCATACTCACAGTTGTATTCTTTACATAAATCCTGATAGATCTTCTCTGCTGCCTCACCTAACTTTTTAGAAAGTGGAAGTACACCAATCTTTACAGGTGCAATGGCTGGATGGAAATGAAGAACAGTTCTTACATCACCCTCTCCGATCTCTTCCTCATCATAAGCAGCACATAAAAATGCTAAGGTTACACGGTCTGCTCCAAGAGATGGTTCGATTACATATGGAACATATTTAATCTTCTTATCATCATCAAAATAAGACATATCCTGGCTAGATACATTCTGATGTTGAGTCAAATCATAATCGGTACGATCTGCAATACCCCAAAGCTCACCCCAACCAAATGGGAATAAGAATTCGATATCACTAGTTGCCTTACTATAGAAGGATAATTCCTCCTTATCATGATCGCGGACACGCATCTCATCTTCTTTGATGCCTAATGTCTGTAGCCAGTTAATGCAGAAATTCTTCCAGTAAGCAAACCATTCTAAATCGGTATCAGGCTCACAGAAAAATTCCAATTCCATCTGCTCAAATTCACGGGTACGGAAAGTAAAGTTACCAGGAGTAATCTCATTACGGAAGGACTTTCCTATCTGTCCAATACCAAAAGGAATCTTCTTTCTAGAGGTTCTTTGTACATTCTTAAAGTTTACGAAAATACCTTGAGCAGTCTCAGGGCGAAGATAAACAGTATTCTTAGCATCCTCAGTAACACCCTGGAAGGTCTTAAACATTAAGTTAAATTGACGAATATCAGTAAAATTATGCTTTCCACAAGATGGACAGCAAATGTTCTTTTCTTCAATAAACTTGCTCATTTCTTCGTTGGACCAAGCATCTACAGAGCCTTCGATTGTCATACCATTCTCTGACATGTAATCCTCAATCATCTTATCCGCACGGAAACGCTCACGGCATTCTTTACAATCCATTAATGGATCGGAAAAGCTACCTAAATGACCACTTGCTACCCAAGTTTGTGGGTTCATTAAAATGGCACAATCCACACCAACATTATACGGATTCTCTTGAATGAACTTTTTCCACCAAGCTTTTTTGACATTGTTTTTCAGTTCTACACCAAGATTACCATAATCCCAGGTATTTGCCAGACCACCATAAATTTCTGACCCTGGATATACAAAACCTCTTGCTTTAGCAAGGGCAACAATCTTATCCATTGATTTTTCCATGTTATCAACCTCTCGTCTCTCTTATTCGTAAATTATGACTGTAACGCCTTCAGTACCTGTTTTAATAATACTATCGCCTGTCAACGTTCCATTTGTATAATACTTAATAGTACCTTCTATCATGATAGTCTCACCTGGAATTTCTAATACCAAAATAGTATAGTCCTTTTCTTCTAGAGCAACCTTTACGTCTACTGTTTCCCCTTTATCTACACTGTAGACAGTGGCAGAAATACGCTCATCCGCTAATGCTTGCTCTTTTGTGAGAATCTCAGAGGTAACTTCATTAAAAGTGGCATAGTCCGTTATTTTCTTAAAAGACAATTTCGCACTAGCTATCTTATTATCTACATCTAAGGAATCTAAAATAACGGAATCATTCCCAGCCTTTTTCGTATATTTTTGAATTTCTTCCTCAATATAACTTTTTAGTTCATTCTTCTCATAATAATTCTTATCAAAGCTCTCCACTATTACAGACTGTACAGTACCATCCAAATTAAACAAGGTGGTATTCTCCTTGACTTTAGCCTCATCAATTGTCTGACTATCCTTCTTGTTACAACCTGATAATCCCAATAAAGAAATCGCCAGTAAAATACATACAAAATATTTTCTCATGGTTCGTCCTCCAACCTTTTACATCCCCTAGCAATAAAGTATTATTGCCCAATTGTCCTACGTAATCTTATAAACCTTTTTCCATTGTAACCAATATATCAAATAAATTCAATAATAAATTCTATTCCCCAAATGAAAAAAAGTAAATTATTTGTAAATAAGTTCAAATTGCTATTTAATACAAGGTCTCCAATACCTCTAGCGATTTAAATGGTCCTGTAACCATAAGGGTTAGATAGGCCTTCATTAGTGATTTAAACTCCTTTAATACCTGTTCATTTACTGTAAAGGTATAAAGTCGCTCAATGGGAGTTGTGATAATAAATTGTAGAGTGTATACCGTAGATCCAGATAGCTTTATGAGTCCAGGTTCCTTTCTTACACAGCTATCACACAACAATCCACCTGCTTCTAGACTAAACCATTTATACTCTTCTTCCTTACCACATTCTGTACAGGCAAAGACTTGGGGAGTATACCCGTTGACACACATAGCCTTTAGCTCAAATATGTATCGAATCAATATGTTTGGTATAGACTCCTTTGCTAGTGCTCGCATGGTTTGATATAGTAATTTAAGCATCTGAACTTCATCATTATTCTCTCTAGTAATCTGCTCTGCCAATTCACAGAAATAACAACCGTAGGCAACAGTTTCAATATCCTCCCGTATCTCAGTAAAGTAGTTGGATACTTCTGCTGTTGTTATATTATAAGCATTCTTCCCAGCGAACAAATTGAATACCCCAAAAGAGAAGGGTTGACTGCACGCAAGTAAGGCGCTATTTGGTCTTCTAGCGCCTTTTGCAAATGCAGCAATTTTACCTCTTTCCTTGGTTAAGATTACTAAACGTTTGTCGTAATCACCAACTGGCATGGCGGCCAACACCATTCCAGTCACTGTAATCTGTGTAACCACCACATTCTCCCTCCTTATTTGTAGTCTTCTGGCTCTCCTCATTGGTACAAGCAATGTAATTAAGATAATCTTTTATGTCTCCTGAAACTTCAAATCTTCGCCACAAATTACTCTTTTCCATACAAACCTCTTTTCTGAATATGAACTCGTCATACTCACAGATAATACCCCTATTAATCTGTATATGCTAACCTTCCCTCATGTTTTTCCCCTATATAAGCAGAAAATGGTTGTTAACATACATCAATAGGATGCCCAGTTTGTTGGATTATATTCAATTAATTACATGAGATCTTTCTGATTGTATCCATAATTCTTTAATAAGAAGTCACTGTCTCGCCAATCCTTTTTCACCTTCACCCAAAGCTGAAGATTTACCTTCACCTGAAGCAAAGCCTCTATCTCTTTTCTAGCATTGGTACCTATCTGCTTTAGCATAGAACCTTGTTTTCCTATAATGATTCCTTTATGAGAGTCCCTTTCACAAACAATAGTCGCTTGAATGTCCATTATCCTGCCACCATTTCTCTCCTTCATGGACTCAATCGCTACCGCAATACCATGCGGTATCTCATCAGTTAAAAGACGAAGCGCTTTTTCACGAATCAGCTCTGCTACAATCTGACGTTCTGGCTGATCCGTAATGGTATCCTCATCATAGTACTGTGGGCCTTCAGGAAGATAGTGTAGGATTTGATCTAATAGTACCTGTTTATTTTCACCCTTTAGGGCAGAAACTGGAATAATCTCTGCAAAATTACCGATTTCCTTATAAGCATCAATAAAAGTTAAGATATTTTCCTTTGGTACCGTGTCAATCTTATTAATAATTAGAAATACAGGAGTCTTTACACTCTTAAGTATCTCGGCAATATGCTGGTCGCCAGCACCTATAAAGGTGCTTGGCTCTACCAACCATAGAACAATATCTACCTCATTTAAGGTATTTTCTGCCGCTGATACCATGTAATTTCCTAATTTATTCTTTGCCTTGTGAATTCCTGGTGTATCCAAAAATATAATCTGTCCTTCCTCACAAGTATACACAGTCTGGATACGATTTCTGGTTGTCTGTGGCTTATTGGACGTTATAGCAATTTTTTGACCAATCAGCTGATTCATTAACGTAGACTTTCCTACGTTTGGTCGTCCAATGATAGTCACAAAACCAGATTTATATTTACGTTTCATAATTCCTCCTAAAGTGATTTGATTGTTTCAAACAATTCTTTGTCTTCTTCTATTTTTTTCTCATTTCCAATAACACAGATCAGGTTTGCATCTAATACCGCCTGAACAATGTCTGCTAGCTCCCTAATTTCCTTTACTCCTGCAGAAAGTACTTGCTCTCTTTCTTTTTGTAGATCAAGCTCACTAACACCGCTTAAATAAGCACTTAAGGAACGTGCTCCCTTGGCAGATGGATTTAATGGCGTATCCATGCCACTGATAGTTCCAATGATAAATTTCGTCATATCTCGTTGATCCACTGAGAAACTGCGTAAATATTCTGCCGTATGATTATATACTTCATTGGTTGCCTTTAAATTAGGGTCACGATAGCTCACGAGATAACTGTTGCCATCTAAACCAAATCCACTCATACAGCCATAGGCTCCACCCTTAACTCTGACATTAATCCAGAGATAATCATAGCTTAAGATTACCTTTAATATCTTTAAAGCTCCTGTATAAGAATAGCCGGCCTCAATGAAGTTACCAGCCCTTGCTACATACTGTACCTGACTGCTAGTCTTAAAGCCCTCATTCTTTGCCTCTAAGCTAAGCACAACCTTCTCATGAGGTTCATGGGTGGTGTCAATTCTCCTTACAAAAGCTGGTAGAGCTTTTTCCAGAAGACGATAGCCTGCATCATCAGCAGTAAAACTAACTAGTAGATTATCCTTACGGATGATTCTTGTCAATACTTTTTGTAGGGTATCCGCTATATGCTCTTTCTTTTCTTCAAAATTCTTCTCTAGTTCCTTTAAGAAATGGTAGTAAGCGATACCACCAGTTAAGTCGTTGTATTTGCCATTTCTAGAACAATAAGACATCGCACGAACAGAGGCGTAGGAATGTCCTGCGCTATTAAGCTTCATTTGGCTTCTAGAAACCTGCTCTGCAATGATTTCCTTGAGACGTTTATAGTCGTGCAGCTTTGTTTCAAATAACATTTCCTCAATCAATTCAAAGGCAGTGGAAAGCTTATTATAAAGTACCTTAGTCTTCACACCGAATTTAGCACTATACTCCCCTATGGTACCAATTCTCGCATAAGCAGTAATATCATTGTTAATTCCACCTGTGTGAATGTTTACTTCATTGGAGAATTCTAAGAAGGAATGCTTGTTGGTATCGATATAACCCAAAACAGTGGCTAATAGACTCAAGTATGGGATATATTCCTCCTCCACATCGGTAACATCAAAAAGAATTCTAAGGTATCCGATTCCATTACTAAACATATTATGATGCAGAACTGTGATATCCTCAATGTCCTTTACCTGGTTATAAAGAGGTTGCGCCTTGGTATCGATATCTTCTATAGAAAGCATAGGAATCATTTCTAGCTCTTCCTTAGAACTTGGAGCGTCTTGGTACTCCTTTAATTCCTTGGTTCGTTTGATAATCATTTCTATTTCTTCTTTAGACAATGTTTCCTTATAAGCTGCTAGCTTTTTCTTTACCTCAGCTTCCATTTCACCAGTAAGACCTGGTTTTGGCTGTACCGTTACAATAGAGGCATGATTGCTTTCTAAAAGGTAACGCTTGATTAACCCTTCATAATAGCCTGTTCCAATCTGACTCTTAAGAAATTCAAATACTTCTCCGGCATTAAGATGAATAAAAGGAGCATCGTCGTTGTATAACCAACTGTCTAGAATCTGAAGACCATACATCAACCCTTTTGGATAGCTTCCAAAATCAGCTTCTCTGTATTTAAATTCATAATAGTTAATAGCTGCCTGTAGAGTCTTCTCTTCTAATCCCTTTTGCACAAGTTCCTCTAAGGTAGCACGCACTACAGATAGGAATTCCTCCTTCTGTTCTAAATTAGCATTCTTCGCAATGATTGAGAAATATGGCTGAAGTATTCCATTTTCAAATCCACTTAAGACATCCTTACCAATCCCAGCATTGATTAACGCTTGTTTTACTGGTGCTCCTGGTGCACTGAGTAAGACATAATCTAAAATCTGAAATGCTAGATACAATTCCTTGTCTAGGCTCGTTTCTACAACTGTATTATAACTAAAGTAGGTCTTACCTAACGTATCTTCATCTTCTGCCACACTATAATATTCTGTTAATTCTCTTACATTTTTAAATGGCTCCTGCATCTTGATACTGGAGTCTACTGGTTCATTTCCAAAAGCAGATAGATACTTTTCGTCAAGCCAAGTAAGCTTTTCCTCGATATCCATATCTCCATATAAATAGATGTAGCTATTGGATGGATGATAGTATCTCTTATGAAAAGCTAAGAAATCCTCGTATGTTAAGTCTGGAATATAGGTAGGGTCTCCTCCTGATTCCACTCCATAGGTGGTGTCTGGAAAGAGGGATTGCTGAATGGAACGAAACAATAGCTGCTCTGGAGAAGAGAATACCCCTTTCATCTCATTGTAAACAACACCGTTATAGGTCAGCTCACCCTCTGGTGTTTCCATTTCATAATGCCAGCCCTCTTGCCTAAAAATTTCATCTCTATAATAAATATTAGGATAAAATACAGCATCCATGTATACATGCATTAAATTCTGAAAATCCTTATCATTACAACTAGCTACAGGATAAAGTGTTTTATCAGAATATGTCATAGCATTTAAAAAGGTATTTAAAGACCCTTTCACTAACTCCACAAAGGGATCCTTCGCTGGAAACTCCTTGGAGCCACACAATACACTATGTTCAATAATATGTGGGACACCTGTACTATCTTGTGGAGGAGTTCGAAAACCAATGGAGAATACCTTATTATTATCATCATTGGAAATCACAAGTAGCCTTGCACCTGTTTTTTTATGACGAAACAAAAGTCCCAGACTATTGATATCCTTTAGTTGTTCTTCTTTCACTAGTTCAAATTCATCTAATGGCATTAATTCTGCACTACTTTTTATATTTTTGCCCATCCTATTCTCCTTCTGTGTTAATTTATCATTCTTTACTTATATCATATATAGTATGAACAATATTCAAAATCTTAGTTATTTTTTATTATATCACAGGACAAAAGCGTATGACACCCCCAACTGTTAGACATGCTTCTCTACCAGCTGGGGGTGTCCATCCTTTAATATTTCTCGTATTTGATTACTGTATTCGTTCAAAATCTACTGCTCCATGCTTACATAATGGGCAAATATAGTCTTCAGGAAGTTCCTCTCCCTCATATATATACCCACAAACCTTGCAGACAAAGCCCTTCTTTCCCTCAGTTTGAGGCTTAGGCTTAACATTCTTCTGATAATAGGTATAGGTCATGGTCTCTTTATCACTCATGACACGAGCTTCTGTCACACTACAGATGAACATGCCGTGAGTATCAAGATCTACATAACTCTCTACCTTTAAAGAAAGGGATGCATTAATATACTGCGGAAGAATCACAAGACCATTGTCGGAACGAGCAATACTATATCCTTCAAATTTGTCTACGTTTCTACCACTTCTAAAGCCAAAGTTCTCAAATACTTTAAAGGTAGCTTCTGTAGACAGACAGTTAACATTCATAATACCAGTATTTTTAATTATATGGTGAGAGTAGTTGGCCTTATTAATGATTACTGCGATACGATTTGGAGTATCTGTAACTTGAGTTACCGTATTAACAATTAGACCATTATCCTTTTTCCCATCATTACAAGTTACTACATATAGACCATATCCAATCTTGAACAAAGCACTCATATCATTTTTATTCGCTGTTTCATTGGAACGAGCGATGTAGTCACGGCATAATTCATCAGCCATAGCTTCAATTTCATCTCTTGTCGCCTGCTTCATCGCTGATTTGATATGAACTGTCGTATCTAACCAGGTAATGTTCTTACAACCGGATAATTCCTCTTTCATAACCTTTGCAGCTACTGGTGCCCAGGAACCATTTTCCATTAAACCGATGGTACGATTCTGATAATTACGCGCAATCAAATGATGGATGAAGTGTCTCATATAAGGAAAGATATCCGCATTATACGTAGTAGTAGCTAAAACAAGCTTTTCGTATCGAAATGCCTCCGCTACAGCATAGGAGCTCTCTGTTCTAGCTAAATCACATAAGCGAACCTTTGGACAACCCTTAGCTTTTAATCTTTCAACAAGCAACTCTACCGCCTTTTTTGTATGGCCGTAGATAGACGTATAAGCAACCATAATACCCTCTGTTTCTACTGCATAAGAGGACCATGTATCATATAAGCTTAGGTAATGTCCAATATTTTTATCTAGTACTGGACCATGTAAGGAACATATTTTTTGGATGTCAAGAGCTGCTGCTTTCTTAAGCAGGGTTTGAACCTGTGCTCCATATTTACCAACTATGCCAATATAGTAACGACGGGCTTCATCATCCCAATCCTCATCCGCATCATAGGTGCCAAATTTACCAAAGGCATCTGCAGAGAATAACACCTTATCCTTTGAATCATAAGTAAGCATAACCTCAGGCCAATGTACCATAGGCGCGAAGATAAAAGTCAATTCATGTTGGCCAAGAGATAAGGTACCCCCATTCTCAACCACTAGCTTATGATTATCCAAATTAATATCAAAAAAACCATCTATCATAGCAAAGGTTTTGGAGTTAGCCACAATTGTAGTATCCGGATATGTCATCATAAAATTATGAATGTTGGCAGAATGATCCGGCTCCATATGTTGTACTATAAGATAATCTGGTTTACGTCCATTTAACGCATCAGCCAGTTTATCTAGCCATTCATGGGTAAAATTCACATCTACAGTGTCCATAACGGCTATCTTCTCATCCAAAATCAGGTAGGAGTTGTATGACATACCTTTGGGTACTGGATACTGTCCCTCAAACAAATCGATCTTTTTATCATCTACTCCAATATATATAATGTCTTTTGTGATATTCATTGTTAACCACCTTTCAATCTTCCACATTTTGTCTTTTATTAAAACTTATACCACTGACATTTATCTAGATTCTATCTGGAATCCATGTCCTAAAAATATATTTATTATACACTTTTTTTTTCACTTTGTCTTTCAAAATTATTTAGAAATGTACAATTTTTTTCCTAAGTTGGAATTTTTTCAAGTATAAAGAGCCAAATATTATAAAAAGCTCCCTTCTATAGTAATAAGATACCTAAAAGGGAGCTTTATTATTAATTATTTCATTTTTAGTGTTTAAAATGTCTCATATCAGTAAAGACCATGGCAATACCATACTCATTACATTTTTTAATACTATCCTCATCACGGATAGAGCCTCCTGGCTGAATAATTGCAGTAATACCTGCCTTATGAGCAGCCTCAACACTATCATCAAATGGAAAGAAAGCGTCTGAAGCAAGTACTGCGCCTTTGGTAGCATCATCACCAATTAACTCCGCTGCATGATCCATACACTGCTCTGTAGCCCATACACGGTTTACCTGGCCAGGTCCAATACCGATGGTCTGTTTATCCTTTGCTAATGCAATTCCGTTGGACTTAACGAATTTAACTACCTTCCAAGCGAATCTTAAATCTTCCATTTCCTTCTCTGATGGAGCTCTATCGGTTACCAACTTTAAATCTTCCTCAATTAACAATTTACTATCAATAGTTTGAACAATTAATCCACCATTTACTTTCTTTAAGTCATAGGCATTCTCATCCTGAGGTGCACTAATATCCTCTAGCTTTAAGACACGAAGATTCTTTTTAGCACCAAATACCATAAGAGCTTCCTCATCATAGTCTGGAGCTACAATTACCTCTAAGAAAATCTTAGCCAATTTCTCGGCTAACACCTTACCTACAGGACGATTAATTACAACAATACCACCATAAATAGATACCTTATCTGCAGCAAAAGCTTTGTCAAAGGCTTCTTCAATGGTAGCAGCACTAGCTACTCCACATGGATTACCATGCTTACAAGCAACTACAGTTGGCTCAGTAAATTCTTTTAATAGCTCTAATGCTCCATTGGTATCATTAATATTGTTAAAGGAAAGCTCCTTACCATTAAGCTGAATGGCATCTGTTAGAGAACCCTTCTTCTTACCTACTTCACGGTAGAAGGCAGCCTTCTGATGAGGGTTTTCACCATAACGCATATCCTGAATCTTCTCAAAGGTCATTGTTAATGTCTCTGGTAATTCAAAATCTTTTCTTTCCTTCTTCAAATAATCTGCAATCATAGTATCGTAATTGGAGGTGTGCATAAATACCTTTTGCATCAAATAGAATTTGGTATCTAAGGATACTTCTTTGTTTGTTTTTAATTCAGATAACACCTTATCATAATCTCTAGGATCCACTATAACAGCTACATCTTGATAATTCTTTGCTGCACTACGCAACATGGTTGGTCCACCAATATCAATGTTCTCCACTGCTTCTTCTCTTGTTACTCCATCCTTTAAAATTGTAGCTTTAAATGGATACAGATTTACAATTACAATATCAATGGTATCGATATTTAAATCTTTAATCTGTTTCATATGCTCTGGTTTACTTCTCATTGCTAATAAGCCTGCATGAACAGCTGGATGCAACGTCTTTACCCTGCCATCTAGGCACTCTGGAAATCCTGTCACATCGGAGATTTCTATTGCATCAACACCTTCCGATTTAAGCTTGTT
>JAEZQN010000197.1 GCA_023441145.1 Bacillota bacterium | reverse complement strand
GATTTTAGCTTTAGGTGGAAAGGGAGACTTTGCCATAACTGACATCATTGTCCCTTTAGGTATCTCCTACTACACATTCTCAACCATTGGTTATTTATTGGATGTGTATTGGCGTAGATATGAAAGTGAAAGTAACTATGGACGCTTTGCTTTATATGCCATCTACTTTCCACATATTCTGCAAGGGCCAATTGAGCGCTATAACCGCCTAGGTTCGCGACTAAAAATGGAATTAAAATATAACTCAGAAAGAATACTGTCAGGATTTCAGCTTATGCTTTGGGGTTATTTTAAGAAGTTGGTCATAGCAGATAGGGTGAATATCTATGTAACAGCGGCCTATGCAAATCCAAGTAAAACAGGGGGCTCTTTACTACTCATAGCAGCATTTTTAGATGTTCTCTACATATATATGGACTTTTCTGGTTGTATGGATATTGCCAGAGGTGTCTCTGATATGTTTGGAATCGAGTTGGATATTAACTTTAAAAGACCGTTTTTCTCTAAATCCATTACGGAGTTTTGGAGAAGATGGCATATGACATTAGGTGGCTGGTTTAAGGATTATGTCTATTATCCCGTATCCACGGCCTCCTGGGTAAAAAAGACCGGTAAAAAGGTTAAAAAAGCGTGGGGAGAGAGAGCCGGAAGAATTGTAGTAACCTTCTTTCCAGTAGTAATTACTTGGTTTTTAACTGGCCTATGGCATGGAACTGGTAAGACTTACATTGCATGGGGGCTATACTACGGGTTTGTTATTATGTGCTCTGTTACCTTCCATCCAGAAATGCAGTGGCTTACGAAGAAGTTCAATATTAATACAGAGGCAACCTCCTGGAGAGTTTTTCAGATGGTTAGGACAACCTGTATCTTTGCGGTAGGACGTTTACTTACTAGGCCAGGGATATTATATAAAACAAAGGTTGCAATACAATCCATAGTGACTGATTTTCAGCCCTATAAGCTGTTTGATGGAAGTCTATATACATATGGTGTATCGGAAAAGGAATTTCATCTTCTAACGCTTAGTATCATACTTCTTATCTATATCAGTAATCTTCAAGAGAAGGGTTCTGTAAGAGATATGGTACAAAAGCAAAATATTGTGTTTCGTTATGCACTACTGTTAGGAATAATATTTGCCATTCTTATTTTAGGTATTTATGGACCAGGTTATAGTGCTGGCTCCTTTGCATATATGAATTATTAGGTGGAGAAAAACAATGAAAAAGACCAAAATAATAAGTAAAGTAATCGTATTTGTCCTCCTGTTTCTTATCATTTTCTATAAGATATCCTCTATTTTTGCCATAGGGCAGAAGGATAGTCCTACGATAGGCACTTATAGCTCGTTTTTTAAGGAACCAGAGAATACTCTACAGGTAGTTACGCTTGGGAACAGTAGAATGCTCCTTGGCTGGAATGCTTTAAGTCTTTGGGAAAATACAGGAATACCTTCCTACGACCTATCTACCTTTTCTCAGCCAGGAGTATTTATAAAGTATCTTATGGAGGAAGTAAGAAAGACACAGGAAAATCCGTTATTTATCGTAGATGTGAATTGTTTTCGTGCAGATCAAGTGAATTTCTTGAATGAAGCCAATATCCGTCGTGTCACAGACTGCCTTCCTTTAAGTAAAAACAAAAGTGATATGATAGAAGCCGCACTAGAGTACTATCCAGAAGCTATGGACTACCAAATAGCAAAAAATGCAGATGATAAAGGACTAGTGCAGGAATTGAAACAAGAGAAAGAAAATGTCTCCAAGCTAAGTTATTACTGGAGTTTTCTTAAGTATCATAGTAGATGGACTGAGTTAAATAAGTTTGATTTTATTGGAAAGAGGAATACATTTAAAAGTGTAATTAAATATGATCCCGTGTTTGATGTTACTCCTCTAGATGATCCTGAGTTAACTACAAAGACTGCGAGCCTCAATGAGGTTCAAACAGCTTTGCTAAATGACCTGTTATCCTATGTAAAGGAGAATAAGATAAATGTTCTCTTTGTGTCCATGCCAGCAAATCTTCATATAGAATATGTTATGCAGGTAAATCAGATTATGACGGTACTAGAAAGTGAAGGATATACTTGTCTAGATTTTAATAAAGAAGATATGTACCAAGAGTTAGGGCTATCTTTTAAAACTGACTTTTCTGATGTCGACCACTTAAATGTGGAGGGAAGTAAGAAATTTATGGACTTTATGGCTACCTATTTAACTAACAATTACTCCGTAACTGATCAGAGAGGGGTAGCTGGGTATGAGAGCTGGGATGAAGCTGTGATTGCTTATGATGAATATGTAGAGAAAATTCAACAGGAGAATTAGACAAAGGAGTGCTTAAGGATGAGTTTTAGTAAAAGGGATACTATCGGGCAAGAGCGCTTAGCGAAATGGGACAATGTAAAGTTTGTGCTTATCTTTTTAGTTGTGCTAGGTCACGTAGCCAAAGAGTTTATGGGGAAATCTGAGGGCATAGGAAAGGTTGTATACTTTATCTATTTGTTTCATATGCCTGCCTTTGTATTTGTATCAGGACTGTTTAGTAAAAAGACTGTGAATGAGAAGCGATGGAGCAAAATAGCATCTTTTTTGGTGGTATTCTATTTTATGAAGACGCTACTCTTTTTCCTAAGAGTTGTATTTGGTAATAAGCCGAGTTTTTCCCTATTCAATGAGTATGGCATCGCATGGTATATTCTCGGTATGGTGTTCTTTATGCTGATTACCATGGCGATTAGAAATTATTCGTTTCGCATTATTCTGCCACTATCAATTCTTCTTGGTTGTATGGTAGGGTATGATAAATCTGTAGGAAGCTTTCTGAGCCTTTCTAGAGTAGTTACCTTTTATCCGTTCTTTTACTTAGGCTACTATTTTGATTCTAAGAAGTTAACATACTTCCTTAAAAGAAAGGTGATTATTGTAGCATCTTTTGGCTGGGTTCTTGCTGTACTGGCAGTAATCTGGAAGTATTATGATAAGCTAAAATGGAGTTATGAATATTTTTTAAAAGGAAAAGGAAGTTTCGAACTACAGTTTAAGGATTGTCCTTATGAGGCCTTTGCAGAGTATGCCTGGTTAGTGCGATTAGGTTATTACCTTATAGTGTTTATTACGGTATTAGCTATCATAGCCGTTATTCCATCTGTAAGATGTATGTTTAGCCGTTTTGGCAGCAGAACCCTTCAGGTTTATGTGCTTCACCAAACCTTTATGTACATTTTCCTAACAGTCCTTGGAGGCTCAGCATGGCTGGGATCTTTAAACATGAAGGTAGCATTTATCGGAATACTATTCTTTTCTCTGGTCCTTACAGTGTGTTTAAGTACCAAACTTCTTGTACCATTTTTCGACCTGCTTACAGGAGGAACGGGTAGAAAAGATAGGACGTAATAAAACCATTTTACAGTTCTTGTTTTGACATTTGTATTATATATCATGAAGAATATAATAAATCGGTGACTTAACAGAGGAGTTCAAGACCTAAGGAGATTGTAGGGCTATTGAATGGACCTATGTAACTAGGGGAGGCAGTATAATGGAAAAGGATAGAAATACACTTTCTGGAGGAAGAGAGGGAGCAATATTTCTACAGGGAGACAGGGTTGTAAGACCAGCTAATCCGTGGACCGAGGAGGTTCAGAATTTTCTACGTTTTCTAAGGGGAAGAGGGGTAGACTATGTTCCTGTACCCTATGGAAGGACTGAAGAGGGACAGGAGGTACTAAGTTTCGTTCAAGGCCAAATCTTTCATGAAGGACTTCCTATAAGCCTATACACCGATGAATTTTTACAATCAGTAGCAAAGCTATTGTCAGACTATCATTCCCATAGCAAAGAGTATATTTCTAGATTAACTGGAAAAGAGCCTTGGATGCTTTCGGCTGTAGAGCCGATCGAGGTTATGTGCCACGGAGACTTTGCACCCTATAATGTAACTGTGGAAGAAGGATTTCCAAAGGGTATCATAGATTTTGATACCCTACACCCTGGGCCTGCTATGTGGGATGTGGTCTATGGCATATATCGTTTTGTGCCATTTATGAGTCCTACTAATCCAGAATATAGAGGTCCTCTTAAGGAACAGATTCGAAGAATGAAAGTATTTCTTGATGCTTATGGGGCAAGTAAAGAGCAGAGAGAGCAGTTCATTCCCCTACTATTGCATAGGCTCACCTGTCTTATTGACTATATGAAGAGGCAGGCGGCTCTTGGTAATAAAGACTTTATCACTAATATTGAACGTGGAGATTTAAAGATATACCTGCAGGATATGGAGTACATACACTTAAATCAGGGTATAGTTATGAAAGGTATCAATTAGTGGATTTTAGAGAAAAAATAAAAAAATTAGTTTATTAAGTGAATAAAGTTGTTGACAAATTATACAAATCTGTAGATAATGTAGGCATATTCCGATTGCAATTAGGGTACATATTATTTGTTACACGATAGAACACTCTTGAGTAAGGAGACTAGTATGAAAGAAGTATATGTAAACATTAACTCAGTAGAAAAAGTAAATCGATTCGTTAGTATATTAAATCAACACAAGGGTAATTTTGATATGGTAGAGGGTAGCTATATTATTGATGCCAAGTCCTTAATGGGAATAATGACAATGGATTTGACAAAGCCAAAGAAGTTGGTTTTTGTAGGAGGGGATACTGAAGCTCTTCAAGATATTTCCGAATTTGTTGTGGATGAAATTGCATAGAAAAAACCATATTAGGATGTTTACCAATTCAGGGAGACATCCTTTTTTATTGCATAGGAAATTACTCCGCAATATCCTATGCAATAAAAAAGCTTTCTAAAAGACAGAAAGCTGGTAATCGCACTGTGGCAGTATAGATAATGTCGCTTACGCGACGGGGCACAGGCGGAGAGTTTCGCAAGCGAAACCCTTTGCTTATACATATTTTGAAGAAAATTTACAAGATAAGTTTGTGTATAATGCACCATAAAAATGTAGTAGTTTTGACTTGACATAGCAGGTGAAAATGGATACAATATGACATGTGTCTTGGACAAGGTATCACATGCCCAGATAGCTCAGTCGGTAGAGCAGAGGACTGAAAATCCTCGTGTCGCTGGTTCGATTCCGGCTCTGGGCACTGAACATTATATGGATACAATTGGTACTTGACTTTATAAAAATCGTATAGTAGAATATACAACATCACGCGGGTGTAGTTCAATGGTAGAACACTAGCCTTCCAAGCTAGATACGTGGGTTCGATTCCCATCACCCGCTTCTTTTTATGCCCTCTGTTAGTGGATTACTGACAGAGGGTTTTTTTGATTCATAGGAAATTACTTCGTAATATCCTATGAATCAAAAAAGCTTTCCAAAAGACGGAAAGCGGGTAATTGCACTGGGTTGGTATGGGAAATGCCACTTACGCGACGGGGCACAGGCGCAGGCGCAGAGTTTTGCAAGCAAAACTCTTTTTTACAGTCCATGAACTGGCAGAGGTAATTTATAAGCAAGTAACTGACAACTTAGGAGGAAAGTGATATAATAATCAACATGTTAACTAGCTAAGTAGTGTAGTTGTAGAAGGGAATAGATACATGAAGATCGTATTAGCTGCAATCAATGCAAAATATATACACTCCAATCTGGCAGTTTACTGTCTTAAAGCCTATGCTAAGCCATATAAGAGTCAGATTCATATTAAGGAGTATACAATAAATAATCAGATAGATTCCATTATTGGAGGCTTATATGAAGAGAAACCAGACATACTGGCATTTTCCTGTTATATCTGGAACGTTGAGATGGTTTGTCAGGTGGCAAAGGAACTTCATAAAGTCCTACCGAATACGAAGTTTTGGGTAGGTGGACCGGAAGTATCCTATGATGCCAAGGCGTTTTTAGAAAAGAATCCATGCTTTACAGGTGTTATGGTAGGAGAAGGGGAACAAACCTTTTTGGAACTATTAGAATTTTATCATGAGCAAGAAAAAAGTCTTTCTGACATCAAAGGTCTTGTTTATCAACAGGAGAATACCATAGTGGTAAACCCTCCAAGAGAGATTATGGATTTGAGTCAGGTTCCATTTCCTTATGAGGAGATGGAGGACTTTGCTAATAAGATTGTATATTATGAGACTAGTAGAGGTTGTCCATACTCTTGTAGTTACTGCCTATCCTCAGTTGACCGTAAGGTAAGACTAAGGTCGAAGGAGTTAGTAGAAAGGGAACTGCAGTTTTTTCTAGATCAAAGGGTACCTCAAGTCAAGCTCGTAGATCGGACCTTTAATGTAAATCCAGAGCATACCATGTTTATTTGGCAGTACCTTAAAGACCATGATAATGGAGTGACTAATTTTCATTTTGAGGTATCAGCAGATATCTTAAGAGAGCAGGAAGTTGCCTTACTTAATACTCTTCGCCCTGGTTTGGTACAGCTAGAAATTGGTGTCCAATCTACCAATCCAAAGACTTTACAGGCGATTCGAAGAAGGATGGATATGAATACCCTTAAGACTGCTGTCACAAAGGTTAGAGAAGGGCGTAATGTCCACCAGCATCTAGATTTGATAATTGGACTTCCTTATGAAGATTATGAGAGCTTTCGTAACTCCTTTAATGAAGTTTATGCCATGAAGCCAGATCAGCTTCAGGTGGGCTTTCTGAAGGTTTTAAAGGGGTCTTATATGGAAGAGTGTTGTGAGAAGTATCATATTCTATATAGGGATCAGGCGCCGTATGAGGTACTAGCTACTGACTGGCTATCCTTTGATGAGGTGCTACAGCTTAAGATTGTAGAAGACATGGTGGAGGTATACTATAACAGTGGACAGTTTACCTATGCTGTTTCTTATTTAGAACACTTCTTTAAGGGAGCCTTTACTCTTTATGAGAATCTGGCAACCTACTATAAAGAAAATAAGTTATTAGATAGAAATCATTCTAGGATTCAGCGTTACTATCATTTGTTAGAGTTCTTTATAGAGACGGTAAAGCCAAGCAAAGAGCAGGAGGCTGCCTTTAGAGAGATTCTTACCTATGACTGTTATCTTAGAGAGAAGATGAAATCTAGGCCAGATTTTGCAGTTTTAAAAGAAGAAGAGTATAAGAAAATGCTTGAAACCATAGTTTCAAGAGCTGAACAAGGAGATAAAGACCTAGAATGGCTCCTTAAGAGCTCTCAACCGATACGTAAGGAGCTTCGAAACTATCAGGTAGAGAGATTTACCATTGATATAGAGGCTACTGTTAGTAAAGGACAGGCAGTTTATGAGGATAGAATCGTGTTCTTTGACTACCAAAATAGAAAACCGCTTAACCATGATGCAGTAACTTATGTACTAGTACCATAGGAGGATTCGATGGCTAGAAGAATTAGAAAAGAAGAAAGAGAGAGAATTCAGGCAATTCTTGATTTGCTGGATGAGAAATACACAAGAGAATACAAATGCTACCTTAACCATGAGACCCCTTGGCAGCTATTAATTGCCACCATACTTAGTGCTCAGTGCACCGATGAGAGGGTTAACATGGTTACGAAGGATTTGTTTGCGAAGTATCCAACCGTAGAAGCCTTTGCCAATGCAGACCTTGCCGAATTAGAGAGGGATATTCATTCTACAGGATTTTATAAGAACAAAGCAAAAAATATTATTCTATGTACAAAGAAGCTTTTAGAGGAGTATCATGGAGAGGTACCAAGGGAAATAGAGAAGCTGACAGAGTTAGCTGGAGTAGGTCGAAAAACAGCCAATGTCATCAGGGGAAATATTTATCATGAGCCAAGTATAGTGGTAGATACTCATGTAAAACGAATTTCTAAGAAGCTTGGTTTTACGAAACAGGATGATCCTGAGAAAATCGAGTTTGAGCTAATGGAGGTACTTCCAAGGGACCATTGGATTTTATATAATATTCAGATTATTACCCATGGAAGAGGAATCTGTACTGCTAGATCCCCACAGTGCGAGCAGTGCTTTTTAAAGGAACTCTGCAAGGATTACCGGCAGAGACTAAGGAGAAAGAAAGTATGATAGATACCTTTGTGGCTATAGATATTGAAACTACAGGACTAAACCCTCTAGAACACCAGATTATTGAGGTAGGAGCCTTACGGGTGAGAGAGGGGAAGGTGACAGATACACTCTCTATCCTGATTAATCCCCAGGTTAGTTTGCCTGAGAGAATAGTAGAGCTTACTGGTATTACAGACTTAATGCTGTTCAATCAGAAAGATTTTCAAGAACAAAGCAGCCTTATTTATGACTTTATTGGAGAAGACCCTCTTTTGGGGCATAATATTCGATTTGATTACAGCTTTTTAAAGTATCACCTAGGGAATAGTGGCTATACTATAGAAAACAAGGTAATTGATACCCTTTCCATAGCTAAAAACCTTCATCCTGAGCTTGTGAGCCGTAGTTTAGCCAGTATGTGTGAGGCATATGGCTTAATTAATAAATCAGCACATCGAGCCTATGAGGATGCACATGTCACTATGGAATTGTATTTTGCAATGTGTAATAGGCTACTTGCCCTTCCTAAGGAAAAAAAGCAGGAGCTAATGAAATATACCGAACCAGTTTCTTGTTATGTTAAAATAAAGAAACAGGAGCCTATCACCCCTAGGCAAAAATTGTACTTGAATGATTTGTTAAAATATCATAAAATAAACAAGGCAATAGAAATAGAAAAAATGACCAAGAGCCAAGCGTCAAAGGCTATTGATCAAATTATCTTAAAGTATGGAAGAATGCGTTAAAAAGGCATACTATCTATTTCTGTATTAGCTTCTACAAGGGTCTGAAAGGCTATTTTGTCTAGCTCTGCTAAGAGCTTTTCAGAAGGGGCCTCTGTTAAAGAAGAGTAACTATTTTTAACAAAGGCGATTTTTTCAGGGTGTTGTTGTTTAGCGTAAACAGTTGCTAAATTAACATAGGATTGAGTGATTTCTGTTTTGATAGTTATAGCTAGTTCTAGGACCTGGGTAGCTTCATTAAGCTTATTTACCTCAAGTAAGTGTAGCCCCCAGTCATTTAATAACTTAGTAAGAGAATAGAAGTTCTCATCATACTGACTAAGAGTGGCCAGATTTGGTAGGCCAAATTGTTCCTTTAATTCTGTGTTAGAATAATGAGACAAGTTAATAATTTTTTTGTCTATGTAGGTGAGATAAGTCTTAATATACTGGTTTAAGGTTTTATCCCGACTATTTTTTAAAGGGAGACCAGTAGTGGGTAAGATAACGTAATCTAAACTAGAGATATCCTGTTTCCTTGTTAAATTCGCTTCGCTCTCACGTTTTATAAAACTCGCTCTTTCGTCTTGCTCAACCTTGGAGGATTTGCGCTTTTGGTATTGAAACCATATAATAAATAATAAAAAAAGACCTAATATAAATGGCATAGGTTCACAACCTTTCTTGAAAATTATTATCAAATCTGTCATAGATTATGAATAAATGAGGTGAATATTATGAATATGAATAGTAAAAAATCAAGAAGAATTATTTCTAGTATCATTATTATCGTTTTAGTGGTTACTATGCTAGTTGGAACGATAGCAGCAGCAATTCTTAGGTAACAGAAATTATAAAAGAACTCATCCTGATAATTGTAAATATACATAAAATGTGTATAGATGTCAATTGAGTATGACAACTTGATAATTTTATGAAATATGTTACAATGGAACAATGAAGTTTAAAGGGGATAGAAAGTAATGAGAAAAAGAAGTAAGTGTTTAATCTTTGTTCTGACAACTTTAGTACTTGTTATTGTTATTGGGACCATTGGCTTAGGAGCCTATGCGGATATTGATGACAATATTATCTGCAAGGGCGTTTATATTGATACCATTGATGTAGGCAATATGACAAAGGAACAAGCCGAAGCAGCTGTTAATGACTACATAACATCATTACAGAACAAAAAGGTTACAATAAAGGTTGGAGACCAAAAAGTTGAGACAACTATGGAAAAGTTAGGATGCTCAGCGGTAGCCAATGATTATGTAGAGCAAGCTTTAGCAGTTGGCAAGTCAGGCAACTTAATCAAACGTTACAAGGAATTAAAGGACATTGAAAACGAAAACAAGGTGTTTAACCTTATATTTACTATAGATGAAGCTAAGGTACAAGACACTTTGGCAGAGTGCTCTGCGTTTAATCAGGAAGCTAAGAATGCAACTATTACCAAAAAGGGAGATTCTTTTAGTGTAACTGATTCTCAAGTTGGAATAGGTACTGATGTAGAGGCTACCAAAAAGCTTCTTCTTGAAGCAGTAGGAGAAAAGTGGGACAAGAATGATGTTGTCATTGATGCAGTAATAACTAAGCTTGAGCCTACGATAACGAAAGAAAAGGCATTACTTTGTAAGGATTTACTTGGTTCTGCAACCACTTATTATAGAGGTTCTTCCTCTAACCGTGCATCCAATATTAGAAATGGTGCTAGATTAATCTCCGGTAGTGTAATTGCGCCAGGAGAGACGTTCTCTGCTTATGAGCATTTTGCACCATTTAACAAAGCCAATGGATGGAAAGAAGGCGGAGCTTATGAAAATGGTGTTGTTATACAAAGTATTGGTGGTGGCGTTTGCCAGGTAAGTACTACTTTATATAATGCTCTTCTTCAGGCAGAAGTTGAGATTGTGGAACGTTCCAATCACTCTATGGTTGTTGATTATGTAAAACCAGCCTTTGATGCTGCAGTTGCGGGTGGAACAACACAAGCTTACAAAGATTTAAAGTTTAAAAACAATACTGATGTGCCAATGTATGTAGAGGCCTATACACAAGGTAGCTCTATTACCTTTAAGGTATATGGACACGAGACAAGACCTAGCAATCGTACCATTAAGTATGTCAACGATATCGTACAGGTAGTTAAGCCAGGTGAAGATGTTATTACCGAGGATCCTGAAAAGGATACAGAGTATAAGGAGATTACCCAGACAGCTCATACAGGATATAAGGCATATCTGTATAAGATTGTGTATATAGATGGTAAACAGGTAAGTAAGGAAGAGATTAATTTTAGTTCTTACCGTGCTGCTCCAGCCTACATCACAGTAGGAACTAAGCCAGTGGAGACAGAGACTCCTACACCACCACCAACGAAAAAGCCAGGTGGGAACGACAAACCGACACCAACACCGGATACACCAGCAACAGGTACACCAACACCAGCACCAACACCACCAGCAACGGATAACTCAGGTGGTACACCACCAGCAACAACAGATCCTACACCAACAGATGGTACTGGGACTCCTCCTTCTACGGAAAACACTGTAACAGATTTGGCTGGGTAGACCATTAATTAATAGAATAAAGTAGAGGGTAATTAGTAATTCATTCCTTCTTGCTAACAGTAACATTTTATAAACTAAATTTGCACAAATATCGAGATAGGCTGTTGTACCTAAGAAGCTCTTGGTGCGATGGCCTTTCTCTCTAATTAAATGAGGTGTAACATGAAGATAGGTAAAATACCAGAAAGTGTTCTAAAACGCTCCGTTTTTAAGCAAATACATCACAGACGTGAGGAGGTTTTAATTCGACCTAATGTAGGAGAAGATTGCTCTTATGTAGATACATCCCTGGCTGAAGTTATGGTATTGTCCTCTGATCCCATTACCGGTACTATAAAGGATGTAGGTCATCTAGCTGCCCATATTACTGCCAATGATATTGCCTCAAGTGGGGCAGAAATGATTGGTATCATGGTAACCTTACTTCTTCCAGAAGAGACTACAGAGCAGACTCTAAAGGAGATTATGACAGAGCTAGAGGATTCTTGTAGGGAGCTTAATATTGAGATTATGGGTGGCCATACTGAGGTTACAGCAGCCGTAAACCAGCCAATAGCGAGTATTACAGGTGTAGGTAGGCTGACCAAGGAAGACATGGTAACTACCTCGGGGTTAAAGCCAGGACAGGATATTGTCATGACGAAATGGGCAGGTTTAGAGGGAACCGCTATTATTGCTAAGGCAAAAGAGGAAGAACTCCTCACTAGATATACGAGAGATTTTATTGCAGGTGCCAAGAACTTTATGGATTATATCTCTGTAGTAAAGGAAGCAAAGATCGGAAAACAGTATGAGGTTACTAGCATGCATGATGTAACAGAAGGTGGAGTATATGGTGCCCTTTGGGAGATTGCAGAGGCCTCTAATGTAGGGTTGGAGATTTGGCTTAAGAGCATTCCTATAAGACAAGAAACGGTTGAGATATGTGAGTTTTATGACCTTAATCCTTATTTGTTGATTTCTAGTGGTTCCATGCTTATGGGAACCTTTAGAGGAAGGGAGTTGGTAGCAGCTTTAGAAGAGGCAGGCATACCAGCTGCAGTCATTGGCAAGGTAAATAAGGGCAATGACAGGGTGGTTATAAATGAAGAGGAAAAAAGATTTCTAGAACCACCAAAATGTGATGAACTTTACAAAGTGAAATAGGAGCTAGAAAAGAGGAATTAAATATGATAAACATTGTATTGCTGGAACCTGAGATACCTGCCAATACAGGCAATATAGGAAGAACCTGTGTAGCAGCAGGAGCAAGGCTTCATTTAATTGAGCCTTTGGGTTTTCGTCTTGATGAAAAGCAGATTAAAAGAGCAGGACTTGATTACTGGGACCAACTAGATGTAACGGTGTATACTAACTTTCAGGATTTCTTAGATAAGAATCCAGAGGCAAAGCTATACATGGCTACAACCAAGGCTCAGCATGTATATTCTGAAGTAGAGTATGACGAGAATGCCTATATTGTGTTTGGGAAGGAAAGTGCTGGAATACCAGAAGAAATACTTTTGGATTATAAGGAAACCTCCATTCGAATCCCTATGATTGGTGATATTCGCTCCTTAAATTTAAGTAATTCTGTGGCAATTGTGCTGTATGAGGCCCTTAGACAACACAAATTTGACCATATGAAGCTGATGGGGCAGCTTCATCATCATGACTGGAATGAACGATAATAACGATACATCTATTCTAAATATAAAAAACTCTAGCCTATACAGTAGTACTGGCTAGAGTTTTTTACCCTTTATTCTTCTACAGCTAGAGGGAGAGAGAAGATGAATTCTGTACCTACTCCTTCTGTGCTAATTACATTTATATTTTCGTTGTGTTGTGTAATAATTTCTTTTGTAATGGAAAGGCCAAGCCCAGTTCCTTTTTTATCCTTGCCTCTAGAAGTGTCCGTCTTATAGAATCGCTCCCAGATTTTTTTGATACTCTCCTTTGGTATTCCAATGCCATAGTCTTTTACAGAGATAAAGGCCTTCTCCCCTTTTTCAGAGGTATTAATCTTAATTCGGCTATTACTAGGGCTGAATTTGATAGCATTATCAATTAAGTTGTAGAGAACCTGCTGAATCTTATCAATGTCGGCACTTACATATAGCTCTTTTTCTGAAAATACAAGGTTGATGGTTAGCTTCTTCTTTGTGCAGGAGCCCTCAAAGGTAGTTACTGTTTTCTTGATTACCTTATTAATATCAAAGGTAGTAATGTTAAGCATTGCACCGTTTCTTTCAAAGCTATTTAGTGTTAGTAAGTTATTGGTTAATTTGTTGAGACGTTCTGTCTCAAATATGATGATATCGATATATTTGTTTTGGTTTTCATATGGAATGGTTCCATCTAAAATAGCTTCTGCATACCCTTTGATGGAAGTTAACGGACTTCTAAAGTCATGGCTTATATTGGCTACAAACTTTTTCTGATACTCCTCTAGGCTATTGAGCTCAGAACCCATAAAGTTGATCGTCGTTACTAGCTCATTAAATTCATCATTGGTCTTTAGCTTCATAGGCTTGTCAAAATGCCCAATTCCATATTGTTTTGCAGCCTTTATCAATCGGTGCAATGGTCTTATAGTAAATAAATAGATACTTATCAGTAGTAGGACTAAGATCAGACCAAAGAATAAAAGGAGGGTGTTTAGAGTGTTGGTAATCATTACTACATTGGCATCCACTTGTTTTTCAGACATAAACACAACGATGTAACCCTTTGTGGACATGTTATTAATAATACTATTTACGGCAACCATTGTAGGGCCCTCAAAGTAAGAATTAAACTCTAATCCAGACTTCGTCTGATAACTTAAAAGATTAGGGTCTAGAAAGGATAATTTGAGTTTCCCTGAAATTATCTTTCCATAAGAATCTGCTTGCACCAGTCCATAGGAGTTTGTTACCCAAATACGAGTGTTACTTAAGTAGGAAACTGCTCTTAAGTGTTTTTCCATCTCCTTTATGTCATAGGTGTTATCTGTATATAGGTCTTGATATTCGCTACTAACTGTTTCTGTTAGCTGCCATAGCTCTGACAGCTTGTTATTTGTAATCGTTTCCCGTATATATGATTTTGCTACAGTATTTATGCTAAAGAAGAGGATTAGAAATGTAGCCAAAAAGGAAAGCGCGTACTTTACAAATAAGGTTCGTTTCATGCTATCCCTTCCATTTCTTACAGTCTAGTTTCGAATTTGTATCCGATTCCCCAAACTGTTGCTAATGACCATGCTGTATGATCTTTGATTTTTTCCCTCAGTCTTTTTATATGTACATCCACGGTTCTGGTATCCCCTAGATATTCATAACTCCAGATGTGATCTAATAGCTGCTCCCTTGTAAATACCTGATTTGGATGGGAGGCAAGAAAATAGAATAATTCTAATTCCTTTGGTGGCATATCCACTCGTTTTCCTTCACAGATTACTGTATAGTTGGTCAGGCTAATAGTAAGGTCTGGATATTCCACATATTCACCAGTAAGCTTGTTTGTCTCAGGAGTAGTTTCTGGAGAAGGAGTAGTATGAAAACGACGCAATACGGCTTTTACTCTAGCCACAAGCTCCTTAGAATCAAAAGGCTTAATCATATAATCATCAGCGCCTAACTCTAATCCCAATACCTTATCAAAAATCTCACCCTTAGCTGATAGCATGATAATTGGTACAGAGGAGACTTTTCTGATTTCCCGACATACTTCATAACCATCTATGCCTGGAAGCATTAAATCAAGTAAAATTAAATCTGGCTTGAAGGAAGGGAAATTTTGTAGAGCTTCTTCTCCATCATAGACGATTAATGTATCAAAGCACTCTTTTGTCAGGTAGAGTGAGATTAACTCTGCTATGTTAGAGTCATCATCTACAATTAGTATTTTTTGTTTGGTTACCATTTGATATCCTCCTGTATGTTTAGTGCCAGCCACAAGAACCTGTGGCTGGAGTAATAATTATTCTTTAAACTGGACAATTGTAACCCCGTGATCACCTTCGCCAAAGCCACCTATACGATAGCTTTTCACATATTTTATTCGCTTTAAAAGGCTGTGAACAGCATTTTTGAGAGCGCCAGTACCACGTCCGTGAATAATCGTGATTTGAGGTAAATGGGCTAGGTAAGCATCATCCAAATATTTCTCTACAATAGAGAGGGCTTCATCGACAGTCTTTCCGATAATGTTTAACTCAGGACTAATCTGAAAGCTTTTGCTCATTTTGATTTTACCACTGCCTGTTTTTTGTAGGTTAGGACCAGTAATCTCAGGTTCATCAATTAACTCTAAATCGTTGATATTCACCTGGGAACGAAGAATTCCCATTTGTACGAAACAATCCCCTTTGGCGTTTGGAAGAGAGCTGATGGTACCCTTTAGATTTAAGGAAATAACAAAAACAGCATCTCCAAGTTTAAAATCATTAGGTTTGTTTGCTTTTTTTCGTTGATTTTTATCTTTTTTAATCAGGGAGGAGTCAGTTTCCTTCAGACGATTTCTAAGAGCATTTCTTTCTTGCTCCATCTCCCTATTAAGGCCACTTTCACCTGCCCACTTGTTATACTTCTTAATGGTGCTATCGGCATAATCCTTTGCTTCCTGTAAGATTCGTCTGGCCTCTTCATTGGCTTCTCTAAGAATCTTTTCTTTGGAGGAATCCATTTTAGCACTTTTTTCTTTTAATTTATTCTGTAAGGCGGCTGTCTCTTCCTTATAACGCTTTATTTCTTCCTGTTCTTTCTCTATTGTAATGCGTTTTTCCTCTAAGTCGGAGAGTAAATCCTCGAATTTCTTATCCTCTGTGGTAATCCTTAACTTAGCATCGTTGATAATGGCATCAGAAAGTCCTAGCTTACTAGAGATAGCGAAAGCATTACTCTTACCAGGAATACCAATTAAAAGGCGGTAGGTTGGCTGCAGGGTTTCTACAGAAAATTCGCAACAAGCATTTTCCACACCTTCTGTAGTGAGAGCGTAAACCTTAAGCTCACTGTAGTGGGTAGTGGCTATGGTGCGAATTCCTCGTTGGTGTAGATGAGAAAGGATGGACATTGCCAAGGCAGCTCCCTCAGTTGGGTCAGTACCTGCCCCAAGTTCATCAAATAGCACCAAAGAGTGATAGTCTGCTTGATTTAAAATAGAAATCGTATTGGTCATATGAGAGGAGAAGGTACTTAAGCTTTGTTCAATGCTTTGCTCATCTCCAATGTCTGCATAAACCTCATGAAATACGGCCAGAGAAGAACCATCAAAAGCAGGGATGTGTAACCCGGCCTGTCCCATCAAGGTAAATAACCCAACGGTCTTTAAGGATACGGTTTTGCCTCCTGTATTAGGGCCTGTTATGATTAGCAAATGAAATTCTTTACCAAGATAAATATCAATTGGGACAACCTTTTTACTATCAATAAGTGGATGACGGCCTTTTTTGATATTAATATAGCCATCTTCATTAAAAGTAGGTTGAGATGCCTTCATTTGTTTTGCCAAGTATGCTCTTGCAAAAATAAAGTCTAGGTTACTTACTGCTTCAAGATTATATGCTAGAGCAGGTATCTGCTCTCCTGCAAGATTACTTAACTGAGCAAGTATACGCTCAATTTCTTCTTGTTCCTTTATTTCGTATTCTCGTATGGCATTGTTTAATTTCACTACTGACATAGGCTCTATAAATAGAGTGGAGCCGGTTGAGGATTGGTCATGAATCATTCCTGGAAATTTGGAACGGTACTCAGCCTTTACTGGAAGACAGTAGCGACCGTTTCGCATAGTTATAATAGCGTCCATCAACATGGTTCTACCCGAACTAGAGGTTACTATCTGGTTTAGCTGATCATGAACCTGTGCTCCCGTTGATTTAATGGAGCGACGTATGCTCTTTAAGGTAGGACTAGCATCATCACTTATTTCCTCTTCAGAAATAATGCATCTCTTAAGTTCATTATTAAGTGGTGTCAAAGGCTCTAAGCCATTGAATAGTTCAGATAAGGTATCTCTTAACTCCTCCTCATTATCATCTCTTCCATATGCTTTCACGCGTAATGCACAGTCTAAGAGGGAGCTGATATTAAGAAGTTCAATGGTACCAAGAGTACCTCCTACTTCAAGCCGTTTCAGGCTGGCTCTAATGTCCTTAGCACCTCTAAAGCTCAGGCTTCCTTTTTTAAGAAGACGGCTAAGAGCATCTGCTGTTTCCTGTTGCAAACTATTGATTTCAGCTAGGTTAGAACTAGGAAGTAGATGATTACAAAGCTCCTTTCCTAAAGTAGAGCTAGCATTTTCAGACAATTGCGTTATAATCTTATTATATTCTAAAGTGTTTAATACTTTTGGATTCATTACTTAGCCTTTCTACCGTAGTTATTTATATAGATAAGAGAATTGTTAGGTATATAATTTAGTTCTATTTTAACTTATTTACAGATAAAATAAAACAATTAGTTTGTGTTTACAAACTATTCATATATTGTTCATATGTTGATGATAATATAATCTTATGTAAGCTAAAAATGTGTTGTAAGGGAGTAATTTATGTCAGATGATAAATTCAGTCAAGAACATTTTAGTGGAACTGATACAGAACAAGATAAGAATAATGTAGAGCACTATACCTTTATTGAGGAGACCATTCGTCCTAAGAAGAAGACTAAGATAAAGAAGTTTGCCTTCACCATAGCTTTAGCAATAACCTTTGGTGGTGTAGCATGCTTTACTTTTTGTGCGTTTTATCCTTTATTTCAAGATCTATTCGGGTTAGAGAAGGCTCAAGTACATATAACCAATAATGGCCCTAATAACCTCTCCACAGCATTACCTACTAAGACACCTCTCCCTAGTCAGGCTCCAATAGTTACCACTACACCAAAACCTACCCATACTCCTATTCAGAATCCTACTACTAACCCAGGAAGTGAGAATGTATATGATAGTTTTCTTGCTCAGCTAAGTAGTGTAAAGATGGTAGTTGGTAAATCCTTAGTGACAGTGAATGGTATAAAAACCGGCGTAGATATTTTAAACAATCCTATTGAGGAGAACCATTACACCTCTGGGATTATTGTGCATATAGACGATAATAAGATATTGGTTATGACCAATGGTGATGTATTAGATGGTGCTAGCCACATCACGGTAAAGGTTAGTGATGG
>JAEZQN010000179.1 GCA_023441145.1 Bacillota bacterium | reverse complement strand
GGAGGAGCGTATATAAAAGCAGTAGAAAAACAACTTATAAGAGCTATAGAAAAAGCTAATAAATTACAAGCCGATTCTACTGAATGTGAGTTTTCTATTCATCAATCTACCAAACAAATTATGATCAAAATTGTAGATACCAATACCAAAGAGGTTTTGAAGGAAATTCCTTCAGAGAAAATACTGGATATGGTAGCAAATATGTGCGAATTAGCAGGTATTTTTGTAGATGCTAAACGATAAGTAAGGAGTGATAGATATGGCAAATACCATCAGATTTACAGGGCTTGCCTCTGGGCTAGACACAGAGAGTGTAGTTAAGGCAATTATGACACCTTATCAAAGCAAGATAGATACTATCAATAAAAATAAGGTATTAGCAGAATGGCGAAAAGATGCTTATAAAGAGATGAGCACAAAAATACAGAACTTTAGAACCAATGCTATTAATAAACTTAAGTATACAAGTGCACTCAATAAATCTACAGCCACACTTTCTCAATCAGGATTTATTAATGTGGATACTACAACTTTTAGCGGTAGTGGAACACATAAAATAAGTGTTGAAAAAGTAGCAAGTGGTGTGAACGTTAGGGCTGGAACTATTAAGAGTGAAGCTGGTCCGAAGCTTACCAAAGACAGTAAAGTAACAGATATTGCGGGAATGGCTTCAGTTGGAATTACAGATTTTACGATTAGTGTCAATGGAACATCTAAGACGTATAACTTTAATGGAAAGACCATAGGTGAACTTGAAACCATGGTAAAAGCTGATTTTGGTGATGATATTAATTTCAGTTTTGACACCAGTGTTGGAGCATTTATTATTAACAGCAAAGAAACTGGCGTAAATCAATCTATAGACCTTAGTGGGACAGATGCAAATGTATTGAATTCTATGGGAATAAAGTTAGGGACAATGGGCTATAAATACACCGGAACAAATGCCAAGATTATTTATAACAATAGTGTAACCGTTGAGTCCGAAACAAATGCTATAGAAGTAAATGGTCTTAAGTTTACAGCGTTAGCAGAGACAAGTACACCAGTTACAGTTACAGTTGCTAAAGATATCGATAGCATGGTAGATACTATTAAAAACTTCGTAACAGAATACAATTCTTTATTAGATGAAATCAATACTAAACTTAGTGCAGATTCTGCAAAGGGGTACTCACCACTTACAGAAGATGAAAAAGAAAGTATGACTGATAAAGAAGTTGAGCTATGGGAAAACAAAATAAAAGGTGCACTCCTTAGAAATGATAGTACATTAAAAGATATTAACAGCATGCTTAGAGAAACAATAACGACAGACTATTCTAAAAATGGATCTGGGTTAGATTCAAGTTGTAGTATGCTTTATCAGCTCGGAATTTCATCTTCTGCTTGGACAGATAAAGGCAAGCTTACAATAGATGAAAAGAAATTAAGAGCGGCACTAGAGACTAATTCAGATGGTGCTATTAATTTATTAAGTACCATTGCAAACAAGATAGATGCTAGCTTAGTAGAAGGTTCTAGTACAACGGAGCTTAGAAGTTATGGACAATACTTTAATGATAAGATAGAAACAGAAAAAATTTCTAAATATAGTAAAGATGTTATTACAGCACAATCAAAATATGATAAACTAGAGAATATGTATTACAAAAAGTTTACAGCTATGGAGCAGGCTATGAGTAAAATGAATTCACAAAGTTCCCTCTTTTCATCACTATAAAATAAATATAAGCAGTTCAATAAAGAAATGGAGGGGTAGGGTGACTATTGAGGGGTATAAGTTTAGGAGGAAAGTATGGTAGTGAATCCATATATGAAGTATCAAGAAAACAGCATAAATACAGCATCAGGTCCAGAATTAACTTTAATGCTATATAATGGAGCGATTAAGTTTTGTAATATTGCAGCAGAAGAAATTAAAAACAAAAATATTCCACAGGCACATAGCAATATTATTAAAGTGCAGGATATTATTGTAGAGCTTAGATCAACTCTAGACAAGAAATATCCAATTGCAGAGGAGATGGATCAACTCTATGAGTTCATTTATGAGCTATTGGTACGGGGGAATATTAAAAAAGATGTTCAAATGATTGAGGATGCATGCACCTTGATTCGTAATTATCGTGACGCCTGGCAGATTGCTATGAAAGAAGCTAGGAGATAGAAATGAAAGGAATAAAATTAGGCCTCATTTATTGGGGCCTAATTTTAGTTATAGGACATTGGATAAGGAAAGTTAGAAAGAAGGAATAAATAGAATGATTACAAAAAAGGAATTAATAGAACTACTTATTAAGATTACACAAAGGCAAGAAAAGGCTCTTGAAAATGAGGATATAGATAAATTTATTAGCTTATTAGAAGATAGGCAAGAATTATTAGATAAAATGGAAGTTTTGCATCAAGAGTATCCAGAGACAAGGGAACAACATGAAGAGGAGCTAGTAAAAGAGTTACAAGCACTAGATCAAAAAAATCAAGAAGAATTTAAAAGGCAGTTTGAAGAAGTAAAAGAAAATTTACGTAAGGTAAGACAAATGAAGAAAAGCGAGCAACAGTATAATAATCCTTATGATACATCTTGGGAAGAAGGAATGTTTTTTGATAAAAAAGAAGGAAGATAGAGCCTAAAAAAGGAGGAAGTGTGGTTGGAAGATAATATAGAACTATCACTTGTCATGATTGTAAAAAATGAAGAAGGTACTTTAGCTAGATGTCTAGAAAGTGTTAAACTAATTATAGATGAAATAGTTGTAGTAGATACCGGGTCTACAGATAAAAGCAAGGAAATTGCATCAGCCTATGGTGCTAGAATATATGACTTTAAGTGGATAAATGACTTTAGTGCTGCTAGAAATTTTGCACTCAAACAGGCTAGAGGAGATTATATGCTAGTATTAGATGCAGATGAATATATTGTAGCAGGAACAAGAGAAGGATTACTAAAGGAATTAAATAAGGATAGTATAGGGCAAGTAATGAGAATAGATGCTTTTAAACAAGAGAATGAGATAAGTTATTCTAGGAGCTTTATATCCCGTATTTTACCAAGGGGGGTAGGATATACAGGTAAAATTCATGAACAGGTAGATAGTGGTCTACCTAGGATGCAAGTTAGTTTAGAAGTGGCACATGATGGATATTTATATACAGATAAATCAGAACGTAACCTAACTATCCTGCAAGAGGTGATAAAAGAATCTCCTAGAAATAGTTATTTATTATACCAGTTAGCTCATACTTTGTTTGTGGCAGGGAGAAAAGAAGAAGCGTATTTGGAGTATGTGAAATATTATAAATATAGCCAGACCAATGAAGGATATAGATGTTCAGCACTTGTGGATTTTCTGTACACTATAATAGCAATAGGAGCTTTGGAGAAGGGTATTAGACTTATTCAAAAAGAAGAGACTTTGTATAATGATTCACCAGATTTTAATTTTGTATGTGCAGAGTTTTATAG